>JBBJJH010000005.1 GCA_037623315.1 Halanaerobiaceae bacterium ANBcell28 | reverse complement strand
ACTATTTCATCTTTTGTTCCTTTAGTTTTAAATACACTATTTAAAAATGCAATTAATATATCTGTGTTATTCTCTGAGCCAAATATTTGTTTAAAAACAAAATCTACTTTTGGGTCTAATATATCTTTATTCATAAACTATTAACCCCCAATTTACTTCCCTTTAATATTCTATGTTAATTTTAACATATTTTTCTGAAAAAATAAACATCTAAAAACTTAACTCCTATTAAAATCAGTTTTCTTTCTGGTAAAATTCTAAATGTATATATAAAATCTGACCAAAAGCGTGATGAATTACAGAACATACCATGCTTACAGAAATACTTATATCTTTAAAAAGCAAGATTTCTATGACAAGAAGTCTAATTTTTCTAAAACATAATATAATATCTTCTTCTGCCGTATAACTACCCTGCTTTCAGCTATCATTCTAGGCTTTACTTGTACAGCCCTTCCATTTCTATCATATAGTTCAATCTCATTGATACTTGCTTCTACTCGATATGACATATCAGGATTATCCTGACTGGCAAGAGCATCTCTTGATATCCTGACAATCTCACCTTCAAGTACTCCATATTCCCTAAATGGCAAAGCAAGAAAACGATACCTGATTTCCTGTCCTAGTTCCAGATGACTGATATCTTTGTTTTCAACCATGATTTCCATCCTATACTCACTGCCTTGATCTGGAATAATCCGTAAAACTTCAATCTCTGCAGGCATATAATCTCCCTTATTAGATTCATTATATAGCTGAACTATACCATTGATAGGAGCTGTCACACTATTTAAGGCTATGCTATTTTCTAATTCTCTTATCTGAGACTCTAGCTGTAATAAGGTGTTTTCTCTGCTCTCCATCTCATTGCTGATAGCAACCAGTCTTTCACTTTGATAACGCATATAATTTATACGACTTATATTATAGGCACTCTGTAGCTCTTCCAGTCTGCTGGCTGTTGTTGATGATGAACTTAATTGTTGTTCTCTTTGATATCTTCTTTCTGCCTGACTATATTCTAAAGCTAATTGCTCTAATTCATATTCATATATTAAATAACGGTTATAGTATTCAAGATTATCTATTGAAAATAGATTTTCTTCTAAATTAATACTTTTTTCTAAAAGATGAAGGTTTTCTAGATCACATAGTAACTTATCTTTTTCTGTTGTAATTGTTGCTACTTGATTTTCCATATTACTTGAATCTACTTGATATAATAGTTCGCCCTGTGAAACTACTTTTCCTTCAAAATAATTTAACTCTACTATTTCTCCTCCGTTTATATTTCTGATAACACTGACACTTGTAGCCGGTCTTAATACTCCGGTGGCTCTTACAGTGATATCTATTTCACCAAACCACATCCAAACAAATGCTGCTATGATAATTGCTAATATTAGATAGATAAAGATAATAATGAAGTTTGGTTCACTGGCTGTCATCATCTCTCTGCTATCAGATAATTCTTCAAAGTTTACTATTTCAGTTCTCATGAGGCATCTTCCTTTGCTTCTAAGTCATCAATAGTTTGACTTTGCCAGAGATTATAGTAATCTCCTTTTTCTTTTAATAATTCACTATGTGAACCCATTTCTTTTATTTGCCCATCTTCTAAAAGGATTATCTTATCACAGGATAAGATGGTACTTAATCTATGGGCTATAATTATAGTAGTTATTCCCTGACTGACTGTTTCTACTGTCTGGTGTATGGCTTTTTCTGTGGCTGTATCCAAGTTACTAGTGGCTTCATCTAAGATTAATATATCTGGGTCTTTAAGGATTGCTCTGGCTATGGCTATTCTTTGTTTTTGTCCTCCTGATAAGTTTGAACCCCTTTCCCCTACCAGTGTTTCATAGCGGAGAGGGAGTTTGTTGATAAAGTCATGGGCCTTTGATTTTTTTGCTGCATCGACTATTTCTTCCATGGATACATTCTGCATACCAAAGGCTATATTTTCTCTAATAGTACCACTGAATAAAAAGATATCCTGTGGTACATAACCTACTCTGTCTCTTAGACTTTCATAACTTAAGTCTTTGAGATTGTAATCATCTATTAAGATTTCACCTTCCTGTACCAGGTAATATTTCAAGAGAAGTTTTGCTAAAGTTGTTTTTCCCGAACCACTTTCTCCTACTAATGCTACCTTTTCTCCTGGCTGAATATCAAAGCTAATATCTTTGATTACCTTTTCTCTTGTTCCATAGCGAAACTCTATATTCTTTACTTCAAACTTACCTTCCAGCTTTTCTTTTCTAATTTTGTTCTTTTCATCTTTCTTCTCTATTTCTAAATCAAGTATTTCTCCCAGTCTGTCAGAAGCTACGTAGGCTTCCTGTAATTGTGGTTGTAGATTTATTAGATTTTGTATTGGTCCATAGAAGTAGGCTAATAAGGCATTGAAGGTGATAAGTTGTCCAATACTAAGATTACCATTGATTATTTGTAAACCTCCTATCCAGATAATCATTGTCTCACTTACAGATGTCAGGGTTACCTGTATTGAGGATTGTAGATTTGATAGCCAGCTGGCCTTGAAGATTGATTTGATGAATTTGATAAACCTATTTTCTGTTTCTAGGTTAGCTTCATCTTCTGCATTAAAGGCCTTGATAGTTGCTGCTCCCGAGATTGATTCTACTAGATAGGATTGTAATTCTGCTCCCTGTTCCATTTCTTTTCTATGTATTCTTCTAAAGGGTTTATTAAAACTCCAGACTGCCACGATATAAAAAGGTATTACTATTGATGCTATTCCAAAAAGTACTGGGCTTTGAATATATAGGACTATTCCTCCTACAACTACCATCAATGTATCTATCATTACGGTAATTGTTGCACCTGAGATGGCACTCCTGATTTTAGAGGCATCACTGAGCCTGGAGATTATTTCTCCTACTTTTCTGGAGTCAAAAAAAGACATTGGTAGTTCTAAAACATGTTGATAGTACATCAGGATTAATGATATATCTATTTTTTGACTTAGATAAACTAATAAATGTGTTCTGAAGGCGTTCATTAATATTTTTAAAATAGTCAAGATTATAATTCCTGTTGATATAATATGTAAAGTCTTTGTTAAACCATCTGCCAGGATGGTATCTATAAGGTATTTAAAATAAAATGCTCCCGCTAATCCCATTAATGTATAAAGAATAGAAGCGATAAAGATTTCTATTAATAACCTTTTGTGAGGTTTTAATAAGCTGAAAAACCTGGCAAAAAGACCTGTTGTCTCATCTCTTTTTTCAAACTTTTCTCCTGGTACCATGAAAATAAGTACACCTGACCATATCTCACAAAAGTCATCCATTGTGTACTTTACTATTCCTTCGCCAGGATCAGCTATGATTACTTCATCTTTCTTTATTTCATGGATTACCACATAATGAAGCAGGCTTCCTTTAATAACATGGGCTATACAGGGTAAAGGTATTTCTTCCTGCAGGTGTTCTCTTTCTGCCTTTACTCCTTTGGCAGAAAAGCCTAGTTCTTTAGCTGCTTTGATTAAACCAAAGGCATTTGTGCCTTTCTGATCGGTTCCTGCTACTTCCCTGATTTGAGTGATGGATATCTTCAGCCCATGTTGTTTGGAAATAGTGGCTATACAGGCTGCACCGCAGTCTGTTATATCATGTTGTTTTATACAGTGATATTTTTTGAATATGCTCATGTTTTTCTCCTTTAAATTGCTACCTTTTCCAAAGTTAATTGATTTATTACATAAAACTCGAAGCCTATGGCCTATTTAATAACTCAAAATATGTAAATTCAGAAATACTAAAGACAGTTTTGTTATCAAAAGTTCAAACTACATCACCATTTAATTTATTAAAACATTTATTATCTTTCATTTTCTGATAAAATCATTTTAAAATT
Source organism: Halanaerobiaceae bacterium ANBcell28 (assembly GCA_037623315.1). Classification (GTDB taxonomy): domain Bacteria; phylum Bacillota; class Halanaerobiia; order Halanaerobiales; family DTU029; genus JBBJJH01. The sequence continues at coordinate 165,040 of JBBJJH010000005.1, read as the reverse complement.
TCCTTCTCTGAATATTATCCTCTAAATACTAAGCTTTAAGTTCTAGTAGTAGGAATTTGCATTTTTGCTAGCCAAAGTCTAGTTTTGAATTTTACATATAATAATTATTAAAATAATTGAATTATTTAATCATATTTAATCTTCCAATAACTCTTCCATCCTTTGTTTTTGATATATGCATTTTTAGGAACTTGAATAATTAATAAAAAAAATCCTAATATATCGCCACAAGATAATAATGCATTAATTATAGCTAGTCTAATCAAAAAGAATAAAGATAATTCAAACAATAAAACTATTAATACAGGTATTAATGATAAAAAAATAAACGGATTTAAATAGACTAATAACAATCTATTTCTTATTAATTTCTCCTCATAGTGTGCATAAAACAAAAATTTTTGTGGCCACATGCCTAAAATAGTTTTGTCACTAATTCCAAATTTAGGATGACAAACAGCATGTAAACATTCATGGACAATAGTAATTAATAGAATCAAAGCAATATTAACTATTGGTTTTGAAAAATATAAATATAATGAGAAGATATTCTTTGTAAGTAAATATATAATATAAGTTATTAATATCCCTATTGGTACGGCCAAGATCTGATATAGTAAAGGGTTTGGTTCTCTAATAGACTTCCATCCTTCTTTTTGAGGATAAAATCTTTCATCTTTTGGAACATTGCCTACACAAATCTTCATAATAATATTATCTACTCCTTTCCCTAATTTGAGACACATAACTATATAATTTTTATTTTTAAGTTATCTTTTTATTTATTACTCAAACTTCGTACTTTCGAATGCACCTTTACACCTTAAAATATCAACATTATTAACAAAAGACTAGCATGAAGCCCCTTGCTTTTGATATAATTATATTGACAAAAAGATATAATGTATCTTTTTTTAATTCAATCCATAATAACTGGATTTGTTTTATAACCCTACTTACAAAGTGGATTATCAATGATACCATAAAGACCTTACAGATAAAAATCGTGTAAACGACTTAATTATAGATGACACCACAAAAACAGGCGACATTCCGATAATAGAACCTTGGAGCAACTATTCTATTATCTAATTGATAAGATATCAGATTTCACCTGAATTAAAGCAATTAATAAGGCAATGGAAATAATCATAGACACTAAAAAATTAATATTAAAGCAGTTAGATCTCTGAAATATTTGTTAAAGCTCTACCATAAGTTAGTAGAATATCATCCATTATATGATTGAAAAAGCATTGTTCCAGGCTTTAAAAATTTACAAATATTGATTGATATTTCAAAATAAAAAAATTATTTATGTGTGTAGTTTGACTTTTAATTTTACATACAATTAATTTTTACACACTTGCCTCAAATTTAACATTTTTATAAATTTCAATCTATAATTGATTCCTCATTATTATTCAACATTTCTTCTCTCCTTATTATTTCTTCATGTTGTCTTTGTATAACACCATCATCATATCCCTTAATATAAGCAAAGTAACATAATATAACTAATACAAGTAATAATAAAATTATATTTAATAATATTTCTTTATTCATATGTAGATCCCCCTCTTTTTAGTCAATAATAAGAAGAGTCAAAACTCTTAATTTGTAGAAATTAAAGAGTTATGACTCACTTAAATATCATTAACAACCACAATTACAATCAGCTTTTTAACTCTTCTAATTTATATTGTTGATCAACTTCTTCGTACCCACTTTTTTTACCTTGACCATAGGCTGCCCCCACTGCTGCAACACCAAGACTTACTAATGATATTGTAACCATTACCCCTAAAGTTACTGCTCCACCAGTTTTTTCATATAACTCTCGTTCTGTTAGTTCAACCATTCCAGTTTTCAACATAAAATCACTTCCTCTTGATCCAAATTTTTAGCACTAATTTATAATGACTAATATCCGGGTAAATATTGCCATTTATCTACTTTATTATTATATTCACGTTCTCTTTCAAGTCTATCAATCTCTTCTTGATGTCTTTGTCTTTTACCATCATCTTTGCCTTTATTATATGCAGCTGTACATGCAGCAAGTAGCAAACCAGCTACTGCAATTGTTGTAGTTATAGGTTCGAGTCCACCATCAACCATCATCAACTCATCTTCTCTTAACTCAACCATACCAAACTGATTTACATTAGCTAAAGCTTCCATAAATAAAACCCTCCCTTCAATTTGAATTTTCTCTACTCCTCAAGAAGTATGTATTGGAAATTTCCTATTTATAATTCTAATATATGTAAACAAACCCGTCAACTGTACTATAGTACAGTTATTTCTTTTTTTCATAAATCGACAAATTAGAACTATACTATAGTGCAGTTTTATAAAATTAGTTCTAAAGTCCTATGTGTTATTTGCTATATATTAATCTTATTAATATATACGATTCCTAATTTTATAGATTTGCTAATAATCCCTTTTTCAGATTGCACTCTGAAGATCCTACGCAAGTTTCTTTTATGCTGTTTAATATTACTTACACTACAAGCTAATTCACTTGCTATTTCATAATCAGTCATATCTTTCACAAGATATTTCAAAACTTCCCTTTGTTTCTGGCTAACTTTAATATCAGCTTTAACACAACACCTTCTATATCCCGTAACAATATCCTTCGTCAGAAAATCAATTACCTGAATCATTTCAGCTTTTAATTCTTTATTTACAGTAGATACATCAAGATAGCCAATAATTTTTTTATCAACTCGCAATGGTAAAGCAAAGCAATACCATTCTTTCAAAAGAACAGAATAATGATCTTCAGGTTTAATATATACAGCTTTATTTATGCTTTTTGCTAGTGAAATAGCATTTGTTCCAAGACTTTTCTCACAAAAAGACATACCTAAGTCTAGGGTTCCTAACATTGAACTATCAGATTTTGTATAAGCTAGTACCATTAATTCTGGATCTGTTAAAATAAAAACATATTCATGCTTGATTGTTTTTACTAAGCTTTGTACCGATGATTTAAATACATCAATTAATTTTTGATTGCTTTTTAAAATATACTCTAATCTATCCTCCCTTACTTTTATAAATGACTTATCTAAGTTAGGCATACTATTATGCCTTTTAGATACCTTCCATGATTTTCTTATACTATTTTGCAAACACTCTGATTTTAAATACTCCATATTCACTACTCCTTTCAGAAAAAATCATAGTTTAATTAGTATAAAGAATTTTGTATCCAAATAAGAAAAAAATAATAAATATTCACTATTTTTTAAATATTATAATTATATTTACAAAATAACTTGAAAATATATAATATAGCACATGATTCGCCTTTCATAGGAATATTGTATCAATAAAAGAATAGTAATTCAAACGCAATTTCTGATATAAGATTTTATTTTTCGACAAAAGAACTCCTTTTTGAAATAAACTAGCACAGAAAAAAATAGAAACGATCCTAGTTAATGTTTAATTTCTTCTTTTATTTTATCTATACTTACCAACTCTATTATTTCACTTACTGGCATCCCTCTTTTTAACATTTTTTTCGTTAATTCTATCTTTTTTCCTTCTTTAAACCTTCTTCTCTCGCTTCTCTGGCAGTACCTTCTAGGTTTGTTACATAATCATGAATTAGACAAAAACAAAGCAATATGAACCTAATTAACTAATGCTAAGAATTGTTTTTTATTAAATATTGTGGAGTTGTATTCCATATTAATAATAAATAGCAGGATTTCTCCTGCTATTTAGCGTTCGTTTATTTTTTTAATAAAAGTAATTAGTATCATACTTTTCAATAAAATACTTTAGAAAGAAAGTCTAATTTTTCTAAAACATAATATAATATCTTCTTCTGCCGTATAACTACCCTGCTTTCAGCTATCATTCTAGGCTTTACTTGTACAGCCCTTCCATTTCTATCATATAGTTCAATCTCATTGATACTTGCTTCTACTCGATATGACATATCAGGATTATCCTGACTGGCAAGAGCATCTCTTGATATCCTGACAATCTCACCTTCAAGTACTCCATATTCCCTAAATGGCAAAGCAAGAAAACGATACCTGATTTCCTGTCCTAGTTCCAGATGACTGATATCTTTGTTTTCAACCATGATTTCCATCCTATACTCACTGCCTTGATCTGGAATAATCCGTAAAACTTCAATCTCTGCAGGCATATAATCTCCCTTATTAGATTCATTATATAGCTGAACTATACCATTGATAGGAGCTGTCACACTATTTAAGGCTATGCTATTTTCTAATTCTCTTATCTGAGACTCTAGCTGTAATAAGGTGTTTTCTCTGCTCTCCATCTCATTGCTGATAGCAACCAGTCTTTCACTTTGATAACGCATATAATTTATACGACTTATATTATAGGCACTCTGTAGCTCTTCCAGTCTGCTGGCTGTTGTTGATGATGAACTTAATTGTTGTTCTCTTTGATATCTTCTTTCTGCCTGACTATATTCTAAAGCTAATTGCTCTAATTCATATTCATATATTAAATAACGGTTATAGTATTCAAGATTATCTATAGAAAAAAGGTTTTCTCCTCCATTAATGCTATTTTCCAGAAGACGAAGATTTTCTAAATCATTTACTAACTTATCTTTTTCTGTTGTTATTGTAGTTAATTGATTTTCTAAGTTGTTTGAATCTATTTGATATAGTTGATCACCCTGTGAAACTACTTTGCCTTCAAAATAATTTAACTCTACTATTTCTCCTCCATTTATATTCCTGATGTATGGCTTTTTCTGTGGCTGTATCTAGATTACTGGTGGCTTCATCTAGAATCAAAACATCTGGATCTTTAAGAATTGCTCTAGCTATGGCTATTCTTTGTTTTTGTCCTCCAGAGAGATTTGAACCCCTTTCCCCTACCAATGTTTCATAGCGGGGTGGGAGTTTGTTGATAAATTCATGAGACTTTGATTTTTTAGCTGCATCTACTATTTCTTCCATGGATACATTCTGCATACCAAAGGCTATGTTTTCTCTAATAGTACCACTGAATAAAAAGATATCCTGTGGAACATAACCTACTCTATCTATGCAGTGATATTTTTTTGAATATGATCATGGTTTTCTCCTATCTTCATGGTTTACTTTTTTATATATAGGAAATCCCTTTAATAAAGGGATTTCCTATATATAAATTCTATATAATTATTTAGAGATTTAAACTCCTCCAATTCAAAATAAGTTTACATTATATAAGTTTTATCTATTCTCTTCGAGATTAAAAACTTGCACCCTACTATTATTAGCCATTTTAAAAATAAACAAACTAAAAAAGAACAAAATTAAACCCAATATATTAAACCATAATGGTTGGAAGATATTTTTTCCTTTAAAAGAATAACCTGGTATTTCTAATACATAAATAGAAATTAAATACATCGAATTGTTTATTGCATGGGCAAATATTACTAAAAATAAAGAACGATACCGCCAGTACAAGTATCCTATAATAATACTACCTAGAAAAAGGGGAATTCCACTTCTTACACTTAAATGAGCAACTGCAAATAAAAAAGATGAAAAAATTATTGAAAATTTATAGTTATAATTTTTCAATAGTCCCTTCAATAATATTCCCCTAAAGAATATCTCTTCTAAAATAGAAGGTAAAATAACTATAGTAACTATAACTAGTATAATATTTGAGGATGAAGATATTAATTCACTATCACTAGCAGCAAATAATTCTGGAAAAAAGAATGCAAAATAATTATTTATTTCAGAAGCAATAATTCCACTACCTATAACTAAAAATACTGTAGCAATGTAATTAACCCAATTATTATTTGCTGTCTTAAAAAGATCAGCAAAACCATAAGAAGCTTTTTTCAAAAGATATTTAATAAAAATAAGAATAACTATACTATGTAATAACGAAAGAATATGAAAGCTAAGTTCAATACTTCGATTTATAATAACCCACAACAATACAACAGGCAAACTTACCATTATATATGAAAACACTATAAAAATACTTTGTTTCCAATCCGGATAGGCCATTTCTTTTTTTATTATATTATTTTTACTCATAAAAATCTCCTTTTATATAAGTTTTCTAATAATACTTTAATTTAATTTCTATTAAAACTAACTTTAAAAAGAGTGCTAAAAAAATTATAAGTAATAGCAAAATGTACTGCTATAATTAGAAGCGTTATAAAAATACACTGTGTCCAACTTGGGTAAGTCATTTCATTTTCTATTTTAATATTCTCTAACAGTAGCAATTCTTCTGGGGATTATTTGGTTATTGGTTAACTCTATCAAATAAATTTAAATTAACATTTTGAAATTGTTTTACATTTTCCTTATCCAATTTACTGTTGGTTCTTGATATAGTTGGCTGAGAAGCAATACTTGCTTCTTCCAAAACTATTACCTAGTGGGTGATAAATTACATTGTTAAAAATTAATGAAATTGCAAGCTTGAACATCATTGAAGATTCATGTTATAAATACAGCTCAGCATAAGTTATAACTTATGCTGAGCTGTATTTATACTCATTTAATTTTTAAAAAAGGGCTCCAAGACTATTTATCCACATTCTAAGACTTGCAATAATAATTATTATAGAAAAGATATGTTTAATCATATTATTTTTAATCATTTCTCTAATTAATAATATAAATGTACACGTTGATATAAACATAATAGCATAATTATCGCCTGCAAACTTCCTTAAAATATCTACAGCATACATAAATAAAGATAAAAAAGCTATAGTAACAAATGCTCTAGATAAAAGATAATCTTTCATAATATAATCATAAATTTTTTGCATTTTAAAAAACCCTTTCTGTAATTTTTTGTTTGTATAATTATATAAGGGAAGTCAATGATTTATTCATCTGCTAAAATGGTGTCTATAAGGTATTTAAAATAACAGTAATGATAGATACACTGATGGTAGTTGTAGGAGGAATAGTCCTATATATTCAAAGTCCTGTACTTTTTGGAATAGCATCAATAGCAATACCTTTTTACCCCATGTTGTTTGGAAATAGTAGCTATACAGGCTGCTCCACAGTCTGTGATATCATGTTGTTTTATGCAGTGGTATTTCTTGAATATGCTCATTATTATCTCATTTGTATATAGCTAATCCCTTTATTAAAGGAATTTGATTGTAAAAACTTATTATTTTATTTCTACAAAACATTAGGACTTACTCCAATATATATCAATCCTAATATTTGCTAATGATATTATCATATCTCCCACTTCTTTTTCCTCCCACCTTATTTATAATTGACACACTTAAACTCACTTAACTTTTTCAACTCAGTTTATTTGTTCTACAAAACGTTTACTAATATATTACTATTAGAAGAGAAAAACAGATATTATACCAAATATAAAAGCAATTACAACACTAACTAGATAATCTATTTTGGATGAGGAAAAAGAAATACTTTCCCAAAACTGTTTTTCCCCTCTATTAGTTAATTCTTTTTTTACTATTGAATTAATTCCTGAAACACACCATCCAAAAGTTATTACTAAAAAAAGCCAAATAGCAATATTAGATGGTGACATTGCAAGCACAATCAAAAGTAATGTGGGGAAAAATAACCATTTAGTGAAAAAAGCCATTATCTTTATCATAACAAATATCATTCCTTTCGTGCTCAAGGCACAAAAATTAATAAAAGTGTTCTATAATTTATGACATTGAATCTTTGATTTTAGATTTAGCTCAGCCTTTCTTACCACAAATAAAAATAATTAAGCCTATACTAGATATTAAAAGGATACGTACTACTATTGCCATTTATGAAATAGGTGATAATATGTCTTTTTAAAAAAATAAATACTATAGCGGCAGAACCATTGGTACTATTCTGGCTATTTCATACTCTAATTTATTTGTAAGGTTTCTAACACTTAGCCTTTTAATGCAATTTTATCTTATTAAATAATATATCTATTTCATCTGCAACCTTAGAATCTACAATGAGAAGAATATTATGGGGTAAACGTTTATTGAAAGTTGAAATAAAGAATTATAATAAAAATTTCAAGTTAGGTTTTTTTATATTCATATTATATTTGCCTTCACTTATTATAGCAATTGTTGATTTTTAAAATATATATAACCTTACAAAAAGTCTATTTTTTACAATAGCTAGTTTATATGTTATGTATATAAATAATGATAGATTATATATTTTTAAAAAGGGCTTGACTTATTCTTATAATTTTATAAAATGGGAGCAAATAGATGGTTATTTAATTCGAAATACTATGATTATATTAAAATTAAAAAATAAAGAATTAAATTTAATTAGAACTAAAAATAATATTACTGATAATAATAATAATAAATAACTTAATATTTTATCTATACGAGAAGAATAATCATGACCTTTATTATATATTTAATTATTAAGTCTTAATTAAGTTAAGTCTAATATGAATATGAATATTATTAATATCTTTATTAAGTTAGCAATAAAAAATAAGTACAATATTATTGACTGAGAATACTTGAATAACTACAACTGACTTCTCAAGAAGTATGTATTTGGAAATTTTCTACTTTATAACTTACAGATAAAAATCATAGTTTAATTAGTATAAAGAATTTTGTATCCAAATAAGAAAAAAATAATAAATATTCACTATTTTTTAAATATTATAATTATATTTACAAAATAACTTGAAAATATATAATATAGCACAGGGATTCGCCTTTCGTTAGGAATATTGTATCAACAAAAAAATAGTAATTCAAACGCAATTTCCGATATAAGATTTTATTTTTCGACAAAAGAACTCCTTTTTGAAGTAAACTAGCACAGAAAAAAATAGAAACGAAAGAGGATATCGCTTCTATTTCCTAGTGCCACTATTTAATTTATGGTTTTTAAAATGCTAGGCTTATTCTCCAATTATCTCTTTTACCTTATCAAGATAGAAACCAGTCAAACTCTCAGCAGTTTCCGTATCCTGACCTTCAGCATAAATGTGGAAAACCGGACGTTCACTATCTGGAACAACCAATGCCCAGCCATTATTATGTCTAAACTTAATTCCATCTATCATTTCCGTATTTTCATCGGTCTCTTTACTTAGATGACGCATAACCCTACCTTTATTTTTCCAATCACACTTAATTTCAGCGTTATTTAAGAAAAACTCTGGCAGTCTGTTGATCAACTGCTCTAAGCTTACATTATCAATAGCCATCTGCTCCATAATCAAAGCTAAACCAGCCAGGGCATCTGTATAAGGATAAAATCTTAATATTTCTGTGTTTTCATCCCTGTTATTTTGATAATACTTTTCCATTGCCACTTGGGGATTTATCGGAGTATATTCAACCTCTGCATTATATTCCTCAGCCAGCGATTCAATAACTGCAGGAGTATTTACTGGCAAGGGTATATACTTAATTCCCCTTTCAAGTAGAATAAATGATATTAAAACTTGATATTTTAATTTACTTATAGCTTCTCCCTGTCTATTAATCAAATGAATCTCTTCTCCATTATGATCAATAATTATTCCTAGATCTGACTTATTATCCCTCATTATTCGAGCTACTCTTTGTCTAGCTTCTAATCTCCTTCTCATACTGATAGGTAAACCTTCATCAGAATAATTTCTAGTAGATAACAATTGACAATTTAATCTTCTTAAGAAAAGAGGCAGTACGTCTCCTAAGCTATCATGTTCATAATCTACTACAACACTAAAATAATTACTCTTAATTTCTTTACTTCTAACATTATCTACTAAATGATCTAGATATTTTTTGTTCATTTCAGGAGCATAAGCAAAGTCTCCTATTTCATTGATAAATACCCTATTATAATCTCTAGTAAAGAATTTCTTTTCTATTCCCTTTTGTTCATTAACAGAAATATTCACACCATGTTTATTGTAAAATTCTACTACAGTTCTATTAGGATCCTGTGAACTTACTCTAATATGCACACCACCTTGTGCTTGCAGGTCAAGTACACAATAACGAGCAATTGAAGATATTGTCTCTCCAACATCTACTACATCAATTCCTGAAGCCTGAAGTCCTGAAATCATTGCTCTTTTCAAGGCGGTAGAAATATTATAGGCATCACAACTTACAATTACTTCGTTATCCCTTGCTAATGTTGAGCCATAAGCCACTGCTAGATTTGAAATGAACTCTGGAGTAATATCTATATTGCTATCTCCAACAATACCTTTATTGCTGAAAATATTCCTGCTCCAATGTACCGGCCAAACTATACTAGTGTCTACCACTGTACGATCATCAATTTCTTTCTCTGGCCATATTTTAATACCTGGCTTCAACCTACTATTTCTTCCTATTATTACATCCCGTCCTACTGCTGTCATATCAAATATAGCAGCTCCCTGTTTGACGGTAATATTATTAGCAAGGATAGCACCTCTAATTTCGGCATTTTCTTCTATCAAGGTATTATCCCAGAGAATCGCATTCTTTATTGACGTGTTTGCAGATATCCTACAATTTCTACCGATTATACAATTTTCAAGATAAACACCTTTGCCTATCTTGCTACCCTCACCTATATACACAGAATCTTCAACTTCTACACTTTCATCTAATTCTACCCCATCTTCCATCCAGTAATTATCTCCTAGAGAACAGGGTGCCTTTAAGGGCAAATCTATATCTCCTTTTAAAAGGGCAAACTGAGTATTATGATACTCCTCTAAACTACCTATATCATTCCAATATCCATCTAAAGCCACTCCATATAAATTCATACCTTTGCTTAACATCAAAGGAAATAGGTCTTGGCTAAAATCATACTTTTTATATTTTTCAAATAAATCAAAAATTGCAGGCTCTAATATATATATACCAGTATTAATGGTGTCACTAAAAACCTGCCCCCAATTAGGCTTTTCTAAAAATCTAACTATTTTTCCATCATCATCTGTCATTACTACTCCATACTCTAAAGGTATGTCTTCTTTAGCCAATACTAATGTTGCATCTGCATTTTCATTATTATGAAAGTCAATTGCTTCTTTTAAATTAAAATCTGTAATTGCATCTCCACTAATTACTATAAAAGTTTCATCTAAAAATTCGTCAGCATTATGTACACTACCTGCTGTGCCTAAAGGCTCTTCTTCAATAAAATAATGGAGATTTACACCCCATTTTTCTCCATTGCCAAAATAGTCTTCGATTGTTTCTGGTAAATAAAAAGATGTAACTGCTATATCTTTTATTCCCTGTTCTTTTAATAATTCAATTATATATTCCATTACTGGATAATTAACTATAGGTACCATGGGTTTAGGCAAATCACAGGTCAAAGGCCGTAAACGGCTACCTTGACCTCCTGCCATAATTACTGCTTTCACTTTTTATACCTCCTTGACATCTTAACGAATTTAAATAAAAAAAATTACTTATACTAAAGTCTTTAATAGAATGTTTATGTTCTATATCTTAACTTTAGTCTGAGCTTTAGCTGATTTTCTTATACTTAGATTTCTTATTTAGGCTAAATCCACTCTTCCAGATTATGAATGAGCATATCTAGGCATATATTTTTCTTCTTCACTTTCCTGCTTAATACTTTCCTTCATTTCTTTCCAGTCACTTTGTTGATATTCACGTATAACATCCTGGTATACTTTCACAGTTTGTCTAGCTATTTGCTGCCAGGTAAAGGTATGCTTAACCATCTTATATCCAGTTTCTGCAATATCATCTGCTTTTTCTTGATTATTTAATAGATATACTATTTTATCTGCTAATTGCTGTGAATCATTAGGATTTACTGTTAAACCATTTTCACCATCATGGACAAATTCTGCAAGTCCACCTACATTGCCTACTATTACTGGTGTTTTCGTAACCATCGCTTCTAAGGCAACTATACCAAAAGGTTCATAAATGCTAGGAAATACTGCTACATCTGCTGCTTGATACAGCCTGTTTCTTTCTTCATCACTAATAAATCCAGTAAAGTATATACGATTAGCTACACCTAAAAACTCTGCTTGAGATTTAAGACTATCTAAATGAGGCCCTTTACCAGCTATAACAAACTTAGTTGAAGGATTTTCACTTAATATTTCTGGGATTGCTTGTATGAGAACTTGGATACCCTTTTCACGGACAATCCGTCCTACATAAAAAACCATCTTTTCATTTGGACTAGCATATTTTCTTCTAAATGAAGCTGAATAATCTGCTTTATAATTGTCTTCATTAACACCATTGGGTATAGATATGACTTTATCTTCAGGAACTTGAAATAAATTTTTTACTTCATGTTTCATATAATTACTACAAACTATAACTCTCCACGCTTCAAAAGTCGCATACCATTCTAAATCGTTTATATAGCGTTGCATACTATTATAGATACCTTGATTTCTTCCGAACTCAGTTGCATGGATTGTAAAAATAAGTGGTTTTTTAAGAGAATGTTTAAATACTTTACTTGCCCAAAAAACTAACCAATCATGACCATGAATTATATCAAAATCCCCAATTTCTTCTTTTACTTGGATTGCCTTATCTAATAACTGAAAGTTTAAATGTAAAATATTATCTATAAAATTATTTGCATTAATTGAAACTGGCTCGGTTCTCAAAACCCTAACACCATTTACCACCTCATCTTGAAGCAAGTCTGCATCACCCTGTGTAATTACAAACACATCATGACCATCTTCTATTAAAGCTTCACTAAGGTCTTGTACATGTCTTGCTAATCCACCATGACTTAATGGCGGGTATTCCCAGGAAAACATTAAAATCCTCATTAAGCATTAGCCTCCTTAAAAATTTTAGTATTCATTTTAATATTGTTCAAAAAAAGTAATTTTATTCGTTAGAATAAGTGAATAAAGTCTTATAATTACAAGCATATTAATAGAGAAAGAAAAAGGAGGAATTATAAAATGTCAAAAGGTTATTTAGCAATTATACTTCATGCTCATCTACCATTTGTTAAACACGAAAAAGATGGAGAATTAGCGGAAGATTGGCTCTACGAAGCTATTACAGAAACCTATATCCCATTAATTATTATGATGAATAGACTCTGGGAAAAGGGTGCTGAGTTCCACTTTACACTTAATATTTCACCTACTTTAGCTTCTATGCTGGCTAATCCAACATTGCAGTATAGATATCAAAAACACTTAGAAAAAATGATAGAACTAAGTGAAAAGGAATTAATTCGAACGAAAAACCAGCCAGAATTTTATAAGTTAGCGGAAATGTACAATTATTTATTTAAGGAAGCTTACTACTATTTTCATGAAAAATATGATAATAATCTACTAAGTGCCTATAAAGAATTTCAAGAAAAAGATCTAATAGAAATTATCACCTGTGCAGCAACACATGGTTATCTTCCACTTATGCTTACAGAAGAAGCTATGAATGCACAAGTAAAAATAGGGGTAAATACTTACCAGAAATTCTTTGATAAACGTCCAGAAGGTATTTGGTTACCAGAATGTGCTTTTACCCCATCTCTAGATCCTATTCTTGCTGACAATGATATTCGATATTATATAAGTTCAAGCCATGGTGTTCTATATGCTGAACCTCGTCCTCGCTACGGTTTATTTGCTCCCATATATACACCATCAGGTCTAGCTGCTTTTGGCCGTGATGTAGAGTCTTCCAAGCAGGTTTGGAGTGCTAATGAAGGATATCCTGGGGATTTTAATTATAGGGAGTTTTACAGAGATATTGGCTGGGATTTAGATTATGACTATTTGAAAGATTACCTACCTTCTGGAATTAGAAAGCATACTGGCTTGAAATATTATAAGATTACTGGTAAATCTGATTGGAAAGATGTCTATGATCCAGTACTTGCTCGAGAAAAAGCTGCAGAACATGCAGGAAACTTTATGTTTAATCGTCAGGAACAATTAAAACATTTAAATGAACTTATGGATAGAAAACCAATTATCGTTTCCCCATATGATGCTGAATTATATGGTCATTGGTGGTTTGAAGGGCCTCAGTGGTTGGAATTCCTTTTTGAAAAGATTCATTTTGATCAAGATGTTATTGAGACTATTACCCTTTCTGAGTATTTAAAACGACATCCTAAAAATCAAGTAGCGATGCCAACAGAATCAAGTTGGGGTTATAGAGGATATCATGAAGTCTGGTTAAACGATACAAATGATTGGATATATCGTCACCTTCATCAAGCAGAATTAAAAATGATAGAATTAGCAGAGCAATTTGACTATCTAAGTTCAAGATCTGATATTTATTATCGGACATTAAATCAAATGGCTAGAGAGCTTCTACTTGCACAAAGTAGTGACTGGGCGTTTATTATGAAAGCAGATACAATGGTGGATTATGCTGTCTTAAGAACAAAGCGCCACCTTAAAAACTTTTCTACTTTAGAAGAGCAAATAAACAGAAGGAATATTATACAGGAAGACCTCAAAAGATTAGAAAGTGTTCATGACCTATTTCCAGAAATTGATTTTAAACTATACAATAAAAAAGAAGAAGTGGCTCTAAGAAAGGAGGTTTAAATTGGGTATTTTTTTGAATATCCTGGTTATACTATTAGCTGTTATTGCTTTTTTATTCTTATATAATATTGCTTTGAAAAAAGATAAAAAAAGCCAGGATTATCACCTTTCTTTTAATAAACCGGCAACAGACTTTGAATTTGGCGAAGACATGGGGGTAGATCAAGAAAAGATGGAGAATGAAAGTCCAATTAGTAGTTTTAATGAAGAGAAAGTGGAAAGTAAAGAAATAAGCACTAATAATCATTTAGATGAATTATATCTTAAGGAAGGTTATGCTAAAGATTATATACGTCTTTTTAGCCGTGATCCTGAATATCTATATGCTTACTGGGAAATTAATAATGATGAATTTTTTCAAAATATTCCTTATTTAAGACTTAGAAACGAAAAAAATGAAGAAGAACAGGAAGTAGAAATAAGCCACGATTCAAAAAATTGGTATTTGAAAGCTAAGGCTAGTAATTCTTATAGAGCAACAATTGGTTATAAGAAAGATGGTATATTCTATCCTTTAGCATCATCAAAAACTGTCTATACACCAGCTGACAGACCATCTACCGTTATTGATGAACACTGGATGACAATTGAAGAACTATCAAAGTATAGCTTCCGTGTTGAGATGGATACGCTGGCTATGGTCAAAGAAATAGAAGCTAGAAAAATACATGAGGAACTGGAAGCAGATTCTCTTGTGCTGATGAAAGAGTGATATAGAAAAACCGCCTTGCGAGGCGGTTTTCTATATATACTCTTATATTTTTTCACTATCTATTAAAGCTTTAGTTCTTATTTATTAAGGGCTCAGGGCTACTAAATCTTAAGTAGCCCTTAAAAAATTATTCTAATACCCAAATATAATCAATTAAAATATATGTTCCTTCTTGTTTTCCCATATCATCATAAAATACATCGAAATCATTTCTAATAGCGTCTTCACCAATAGATACATTCGAAGGTATGCTTACTTTTGTTAGGTCGTTATCTCTAAAAGCACTACTAGCAATTTCAGTTACACTATCAGGTATTTTTACTTTTGTTAAATTATTATTTCTGAAAGCCCCTTGATCAATTAGAGTTACATTGTCAGGTATTGTTATTTCTGTTAGATCGTTATGAGAAAAAGCCCTAACACCAATTTCAGTTACACTATCAGGTATTTTTACTTCTCTTAACTCATTAAAACGAAAAGCACTGTTACCAATTCCAGTCACACTATTACCAGCAATTTTTGAAGGAATTATAACCCGTAATGCTTTATCCACTCCCAAGCTATTAATAGCACCTTCCACTTTATATCCTATAATCTTACCATCTTCAAATTCAAGATAAGAAGCGTATATACTTTCCCAATTACCATCAAGTAAAATATATGTTCCTTCTTGTTTTCCCATATCATCATAAAATGCATTGAAATCATTTCTAATAGCGTCTTCACCAATAGATACATTCGAAGGTATACTTACTTTTGTTAGGTCATTATGACGAAATGCATAATGACCTATTTCAGTAACACTATCAGGTATTTTTACTTCTATTAAATCATTAAAACCAAAAGAATAAAGACCTATTTCAGTAACACTATAAGGTATTTTTATTTCTGTTAAATTATTACCGCTAAAAGCATAATTACGTATTTTAGTTACACTATTGCCAATAGTTACTTCTGTTAGATCATTACTACGAAAAGCAGCAACACCAATATCAGTTACACTATTAGGTATAGTTACCTTTTTGAGCTGGTTATTTTTAAAAGCTCTATCAGCAATTCTAATTACACTATTACCAATAATTACTTCTGCTAGACTGTTATTAGAAAAAGCATAATCACCAATTTCAACAACACTATCAGATATAGTTAACCCTGATAAATTGTTCTTGTAAAAAGCAGCTCTACCAATTTCAGTTACACTCTCAGGTATAGTTATCTCTGTTAGATTGTTATTATAAAAAGCACTACTAGCAATTTCTGTAACACTATTACCATCAATTTGCGAAGGAATAATAACTCGTAATGCTTTATCTTCTCCCAAACTATCACTAGCATCTTGCACATTATATCCTGTAATCCTACCATTTTCAAATTCAAAATAAGAAGCGTATATACTTTCATAGATGGCTTTAACAACTAAGTTTTCAGTTACCTCAGTAAAGTCAGTATCCCATCCTGTAAAGGTATAATTATCTATTTCACTGACTTTTGGAGCTGTAGCTTCACTTTTATAAATTACCTCTTCTGTTTTAATTTCGTCTCCATAAAAATCTTTGAATGTCACTGTGTAAGTATTAATTTCATAAGTAGCAGAAACAGTTAGATCACTTGTAACATTAGTAAAGCTTCTATTCCAGCCGATGAAAGTGTAGCCTTTCCTCTCAGGATCATCTGGAGCTGTTGCATCGCTTCCATGATTTACTTTTTGAGAGTCTATGACGTTACCATCATAATCTTCGAAGATTACTGTGTAATGTTTTAAAAACTCAGCAGACAGAGTAAGATTCTCTACCGCTTTAAACTTTAAGTGAATTTCAGTTTCTCCATGTGGAAAATTACTATTACGTTCTTTCCAACGTACAAAACTCCAACCCTTATCTGGATTAGCTTCAAGAATTATCTTTTCACCATGATTAAAATTATCTTCTTCAAATCCAGTTTCACTTCTTACATTAATAGTTCCCTTTCCATCTATATCACTTTCAGAAACAATTACTTTATATTGATTGGATTCATTTTGTTCTTTAAAAATCGCTTCTACAATCTTATCGTCACTTATTTTAAATTCATAAGGATTGTCACTTATATCTTCCCCATTTATTTTCCAATGAGAAAACTCCCAATTCGTATCTGCTTTTGCCTCTAATTTTATGTGCGTATCAATCAGATATCTATCCTGTTTTGGATTTCTTATTACGGTTCCACCTTGACTATCCCTAATTCTTAAAACATGGTAAGGTAAAGTCTCATTATCACAAGCTATCAATACAAGTATTGATATTAAAATAAGTAATAAAGCTAATGTTTTCTTAATCATTATTCTCTCCCCTTTAAAATATAGTTTGCAAACATCAATAACTTAAACTTGTCAATAAAGTTGACTAGATCACTTAAATATCTATCTAGTACATTATGTAATAAAAATAAGTAAAAATTTGCAACAATTACATTATATCACTATGTATTTTTTTCTTCAAGAAGAAAAAAATACTCTTCTTGCCAGTAGCTTTATTTCTACTACTTTTTAAGAAGAGTATTTTTTATATTTTATTTAAAGCATAAATTTTTAATTTTATAACTGCCTAGAACTCACTAAAACCCTGGTATAAAATAGAATAGAGAAAGAATAAATACCATTCCACCATAAAGAGCAAACATTATTGAAAAAGCCTTTTTCTTGCTATAATTATAAAAAACCATTAACATCAAAGAGTATAAAATTACTTGCCAGATTCCAAAGATACTGATGCCACCAATTAATCGTTCTAAATAACCACTTGCAGGCAAAAACAATCCCAGGGTTAAACCTGTACTAAGTTCTCCTGTAGAATATGTAATAAGTCCTGCAAAAATAGAAGCAAGAATACCAATAAGCCCAACATATACAGCTCCAGAGAAAATATTTTTAAATGCTATCTTCTCTCCACCAAAAACAAAACTTATTAAAACAAAAACCCCAGCTAATATAAGATAGATTATAATATTTCCTAGAAAGCCCCCAATAACAGAGCTAACATACATTATAGGGCTTTCTAAGTAAGCAATTTGCTGCTCCCTCTCCATTGCAGACAAATCAGGATTGGCATGTACTTCTTCAATCATTGTAGGAATAGTTACGTCAAGAATAAAATAACTTAAAAGCAATGATACAATCAAAATTAATAAAAGAGGAATCAACCAGTCACTCTTTTCTTTTAATTCCTCAAAAACCTCTGTTGGTGATAAAAATATATTCACCATTCTTTTTACTCTTCCCATTAAAAACACCCCTCATAATTTTATAACTTACATAATTAACTTTGTTTTATGTAAATAAAGCCGCCATAGTAGGCGGCCTATAACTAGTAACTTTATACACTATCCTTAGTACAACTTTCCATTATGAACTTCAAAACTCCAATTATAACCATTGTTATTATCCCAATTGTCAGCATTATCATGAAAACAAAAATAAAAGCGTTTGTCAGTCTCAACAGCACAATCTGCCTTCCAACTCATACCCTCTTTATGCATCTTAATATTCATTACATTTTCCCATTGATTATCTAAACCAAAACCTGCATGAAGATAAACTTCCTCTGCACCAGAGCGAGATAAGAGTCCATTATATTGTATCTCTACTCTTTCTCCGGCAGTTATTGGTGTTGGGCTTACAGTTATACCGTGGTCATCCATTAAAAATTTCCTCCTTTATTTAATTTAATCTACTACTTATTATTAAACAAAGGAAATTTATTATTCTTAATAATTACTAGCAATAATATCAAAATAAGAATCACAATAATCGGATAAATAATATGCTGATTTGTAGTTTCACTACTAGTTTGAAAATATATTGGATAAATCAAAGGATAATCATCGCTAAAGTCAGATAATATCGTAGCTTGATCCTTAGTCTCTGGTAAAATAATATCTAAAACTCTCGGAGCATATTCTAAATTATCACTCTCTAAATCTGCAAAATACCAGGAAGATATACTTGGTCGAATAGTGCGAAAATGATCTGGTCCAAAAGGGTCAAATCCACCTACCAGCAAATAAAAATATCCTTCTTCCAAATTCCCTAAAAGCTCTTTCTCAATATTTAATATTATAGTATTAGCTCTAATACTTATATCTGGGTCTTCTAACTCAGCTGGATGTCTCACATCTAAAAAATCAGTTTCAAAACTTTCCATCTCCATATTAGGTGTATATAATCTAACCCACCAACCACTTATCTGAATAAGTCTATTCCAAGGGTATTTAGGATTCAACCTTACATTGGCACCTTCTTGAAAAAGTTCATATGATCCATTATCTTCATCATTAGCTAGATAGAGATGAATCAAAGGAAGACTAAAACCATATTGACTGTTCCAGGGATCATTTAGCTGATTAAAGGTGAATTCAAATCTATAATTCTCTCCAAGCCTACGTATAGCAAAATTAGTAATATCAAATAAACCCTCTGAAGCAAATATTTCATTAGCAGGATACTTATAAGTTCCAGGACCAAAATCGTCACCAACAGGATCACTAATATTAATTAAAAGATTATCATTTGCCAGCAAAGAAAAAGAAAAAATAAACGTAATACACAAGAGCAAAAGAAAGAAATTTGCAATTCGCTTATCTTTCATCTTGATTAACCTCCAATTATTCAGAATCCCTCATCATATTATTGATTTTGCTTGAAAAATCTTTAGCAGCATTATAGCCCATAGACTTCATTCTAGAATTCATAGCTGCAATTTCCAGTACCATAGCCATATTTCTGCCCGGCTTCACGGGTATTATAAGCTGAGGCACTTCGATTCCCATTACTTTTTCATATATATTATCAATACCTAATCGTTCATAGGTCTTATTTTCCTGCCAAAATTCTAACTTAGCAATCATATTTATCTCAGTACGATCCTTAACAGCTCCAGCTCCAAATAATGTCCTAACATTAATAATACCTATGCCTCTAATCTCTAAAAAATGCCTGGAAACCTCAGGAGCAGTCCCAATCAGTTGTCTCTCGCCAATTTTTTTAACTATAATAATATCATCTGCAACTAGTCTATGTCCTCTTTTTACTAACTGTACTGCAGTTTCACTTTTTCCTATACCACTTTTACCCGAAATTAAAACACCAATACCATAGATATCAACTAAAACTCCATGAATGGACTTTTCCTGAGCTAATGATTCTTCAAAATAATTTGTTAATAAGCTTAAAAAGCGTGTTGTTGCTATAGAAGTGCTTAAAACAGGGATCGAATTCTTATTGGCCTCATCTATCATAACTTGTGGAGGTTCTAAACTACGTGCTACAATAATACATGATAGATTATATGAAAAAAGCTTTTTTATTCTCTTTCTTAATATACTAGTACTAAGTTCCTTCAAGAAGGAAATTTCTGTCATCCCTAGTAACTGAACCCGTTCAGGTGAAAAATACTTCCAAAATCCTGCTAATTCCACTCCTGGTCTCTTTATATCACTAACCCTTACTAATTTTCCCTCTGGATTACCAGCTAAAACCTTAAGATCAAACTTTTCTATTATCTCTTCTACTTTTATATGTTTCTCTCTCACGATAATAATCTGTCCCCCATAGCCACTGCTATTGCTCCCTGGACACCAACTTCATCTCCTAAGGAAGACTTTTTAATATCCACTTTAGTATAAGCACTTTCAAAAGCGTAATCTTTTATTGTCTCTGTCATCTTATCTATAATCAAATCCCAGGAATTCATGACACCTCCACCAAGTACGATAGTACCGGTATTAAAAATATTGATAAGATTCGCTATACCAATTCCCAGATATCTTGCTTCATCATCCCAAATTTGTAAAGCATACTTATCTCCTTTTATAGCAGCTTCTGAAATGACTTTGCCATCTATCTTTGTTATATCTCCATCAACCAAAGAATATAGCAAACTATCTGGATGCATTGCAGCTAAGTACATACCAATCCTATTTACAGCCGTACCTGAAGCCACTGCTTCAAAACAACCATGATTACCACAGCCACATATTGGTCCATCTGTCTGTATTACAAAATGTCCTATTTCACCAGCTGTATCGCTAACACCATGGAGAATTTTTTTATCTATAATAATACCTCCACCAATACCAGTACTAACAGTCATATATATCATATTATCTACATTTCTACCTGCACCAAACCACTTTTCTCCAAGAGCTGCCGCATTAGCATCATTTTCTAAATTGATGTCTATTCCAGTTTTCTCTTTTAAAATATCGACAATAGCTACATTTTTCCAATTGAGATTAGGTGCTTCATATACAAGACCCTCATTTATATTTAATGGACCTGGAGTACCCAGTCCCATTCTTATAATTTCTTTTTTATCAATATTAGACTTTTTAAGTACTTCTTCGATACTCCTAACGATATTATTAATAACTTGTTCTTGGCCTTTTAAAGCCTCAGTAGCTACCTTTACCTTCTCAATTATATTCCCTTTTGAGTCACTTACTGCAGTAAGTATTTTAGTTCCCCCAAGATCAACACCAATGAAATATTCTTTCATATATACCCCACCAATCAATAATATTTTTTATTCAGACCCTTTATTTTAAATATTTTAACTATCTGAGTCATTATTATCCTGAATTTCTTTTGCATCTATATCTTCAGCCAGCCCTTCTCTTATTTCCGCATCTGGTATAGCCTCTTCTTCTATACTTCTATATTTCTCCATAGTATAATCTGTAGCAATAATAAAGATCAAAAAAACAGTACTTAGAAGGAAAAAAGGAACCATTACAGGTAAAACAAAACATAAGCTTACGAAAATAAGCATAAACACTAGTAAAAAGAATGTTGAGAAAAGATTATCAATAGCTACTATGAAAGAATTCTTTATACATAATCTAATACTGTCTTTCTCTCTAATCGATAATAAACCCCAAAAGTATATCTGCATAAAAGTAAAACATATAAATAGATATAAAAATATAATAGCTACAAAAAACATAAAAATATTATCAGCTCTTGTCCAAAAGAAAAAAACATCAAAAGATAATATTATGTAAACTATTAATGTAAATAGAAATGCAAAAAAACCTCTAGAAAAATTTTCTTTAATACCTCTTAAAAAATCTTTAATTGTTGTATCTTCAGTATAGTCAAGTGCATCTTTAATATAATTTAAAGCTGAAAGAGACATTGGACCTATTAAAACAAATATATACAATGTACTTATTATAAGAACAACTACGTTATCAACTTGGTAAAGTATGTATAAAGGTATTACCAGTGCAGTAATTAATATCAAGTTCAATAAAATAAGTTTGAAAAGTTTGTCATAAAACTTTATAAAAGTATCTTTAATAATTCTAAATGCGAGCAATAGATAAACCTCCATTATTATGTAAATTTTAAGCTTATTATACTACAATTAAATATTATATTCAAATTTAAGCAACTTTCGCAGCTATTTAATATCTAAAAATATTTATCATTATTAATAAATTAGCTACGAAAGTTGTTTTTTTAAAAAGCCCTCATCAAAGTTTTTGCTGACGTAAATATTTTTAGACTAGTCGAAACTTACTTATCAAAGCTTAAGGATAATTCATATACTTTCTCTCGTATCTTTGATAATTCCTCTTCGTTATTAATATTTGCCAGAGTCTCTGTGATATACTCTGCAATTAATTTCATTTCTTTTTCTTTCATCCCTTTACTGGTAACAGCAGGAGTACCTATTCTAATACCACTTGTTACAAAAGGACTTCTTGTTTCAAAAGGTATAGTATTTTTATTTACAGTAATACCTACCTGGTCAAGAACAGCTTCTGCTTCTTTCCCAGTAATCTCTTTATTTGTCAGGTCAATCAGCATCAAATGATTTTCGGTCCCACCAGAAACCAATCTGAAATCATTTGCTTTTAATTCCTCAGACAGTACTTCGGCATTTTTAATTATTTGTTTTTGATATTCTATAAAGTCATCGCTTAAAGCCTCTTTAAAGGCAACTGCCTTAGCTGCTATAATATGCATTAATGGACCACCCTGTAGACCAGGGAAAATAGCCTTATTAATAGCTTTCCCATATTCTTCTTTACAGATTATCATACCACCTCTAGTTCCTCTTAGTGTTTTATGAGTTGTAGTAGTAACAAAGTCTGCTACAGGAACAGGATTAGGATGTAATTTTGCTGCTACTAAACCAGCAATATGAGCCATGTCAACCATAAATAAAGCATCGTTTTCATCAGCTATTTGACGAAACTTATCAAAATCAATTATGCCAGGATAAGCACTAGCTCCGGCAACAATAAGTTTTGGCTTATGTTCTTTTGCCAGTTTTGCTACCTGATCAAAATCAATCGTCTCATCTTCTTTTCTTACACCATAATGAACAAAATTAAAATATTTTCCTGACAAATTTACAGCACTACCGTGAGTTAAATGACCACCATGCGTCAAATCCATAGCCAAGATTGTCCCACCCTGAGGAACCATTGCAAAATATACTGCTTGATTAGCTTGAGAACCTGAGTGAGGCTGAACATTAACATGTTCGGCATCAAAGATCTTTTTAGCCCTTTCTATAGCTAAATTCTCTACCTTATCAACTATCTCACATCCACCATAATATCTTTTTGCTGGGTATCCCTCTGCATACTTGTTAGTTAGACAGGAACCTGCTGCTTCCATAACAGCATCGCTTACAAAGTTTTCAGAGGCGATTAATTCTATATTCCTTCTCTGCCTATCTTCTTCTTCTTTAATTAAACTTAAAATCTCTGGATCTACTTTTTCTAAAAATGACATACTTATTCAACTCCTTATAAAATATCTCTCTTACTTGCTCATAGCTAATAACTTTTCTTAGTTATACATCTAAGTCTAAAAGTTAATATTAGGATTAATACAAGCTAAGTTTAGAACTTACAATACTTCTTTTCAAATTAAATAAATTTATTTGAAAAGCAGAACTTCTCTTATTAAGATTCTTTAACTAAGAGTAAAATCCTGCTTTTTTATCCTTTTTTATATTCCTAAGATGTTTTAAAAAAATTTAAGTATTATACACTAGTTTTTTTATTCCTATATAGGTAGATCTTTTATTATATCTTGCAAAACTAAAGCTGCCTCTTTTAACTTTTCTTCTTCTTCTTGACTTAGGTCTAAAGTTAATATCTGTTTTATACCATGTCTTCCAACTATAGAAGGCAGACTAAGGGCAACATTGTCGAAACCATATTCTCCGTCAAGGCATGTAGATACAGTCATAATAGTATTTTCATCTCTAAAAATACCCTCAACTATACGCGCAACTGCTAGTCCAACAGCATAATAAGTAGCTCCTTTTTTGTCAATAATCTCATATGCTGCATTTCTTACTTTTCCTGACATTTCATCTTTAAAATCACTATTAACACAATCATTATCACATAAAACACAGTAATCCTCAAATTTTACTCCAGCAACAGTAGTTAGACTCCAGGCAGTCACTTCATGATCACCATGTTCTCCTAATATATAGGCATGAATATTTTGAGGACTTATTTTGCAATGATCACTCAAAAGATAACGAAACCTAGAAGTATCTAAAACTGTACCTGAACCTATAACCTGATTAGTCGGAAAGCCTGAAATTTTCTTAGTCACATAAGTTAAAACATCAACTGGGTTGGTAACTACCAATAAGATAGCATCTTGAGTATATTTTCTTATTTCAGGTATTATGTTCTTAAATATTTCAGTATTTTTCTTTACTAAATCCAAACGTGTTTCTCCAGGTTTTTGATTAGCTCCAGCAGAAATGATTATTAATCGGGCATCTTTACAATCCTCATAATTCCCACTTTTTATTCGAACAGGTTTTACAAAGGCTGCTCCATGATTGAGATCCATGGCTTCACCTTCTGCCCTCTCATTATCTAAATCAATTAAAACTATTTCTGAAGCCAAACCCAAATTCATAATCGCATAAGCACTAGTAGCACCAACTAAGCCTGCACCTACTATAACAATCTTATTTTTCATTTCTGCCCTCCCCTATAAGATATCTAATTCAGTCTTACATTACTTTTGATTCAAAACTCATACAATTAGTTTCTTCAGTATGAGTGGGTTCTTCATTATTTTTAGAAATATGTAAATTTTCAAGAGAACAAAATCCATTATCGAAATTTTTACATTCCTTCACACCACAATAGACGTCAATCATCCTTTTCACCTCCATTAATAATTTACCCATTATCAATAGTTTCATACTTGAGATGAATAATTCGGTAAAAAAGTTTCTATGAAAAATTAGTCTAATATAAGGGAAGCTGTCAAAGTATTTTTTCTTAACTCACTTTATACTAATAAAGAAACCAGACAAGTTCCGGTTTCTTTATTTAATATAATTATATTAAGTAATATTTTTATGATTCTTCGCTAATAGCTTCTACAGGACAAACTCCAGTACATGCTGCACAATCAATACAAGCATCTGCATCAATTTCATACTGGCTATCCCCCTGGCTTATTGCATCAACAGGGCATTCAGGTTCACAAGCACCACAAAGAATACATTCATCAGAAATCACATGAGTCATTATATTCACCCCCTTATAATACCGTAAATAGTAAAGATTATTAGAACGGCATAATTACTTTTAGGAAAATTATCAATATCAGTTTTAATATTTTTATTATATAAATCTCTTTTGAAGATCATATAAAAATACTTTACTGATAATATTATAACTCAAGATAATTTTTCTATTTATTTTTTATCTCGTTAATAATTATATATATTCAAACGCTTATTGTCAACATAAACTAGATTGCTTATTTTTATATTCAAGTGGTGTACAGTTCTCACATTCTTTAAATTTTATTATAAAATAATCAGAATTTTTATATCCTACCTTATCTGCTATTTGATAGATATGCAAATCCGTTCTTTCTAAAAGTTGTTTTGCATATTGCAGGCGAATTTTATTAAGATAATCACAATAAGTAAAACCGGTTTCTTTTTTAAACAATCGCCCTAAATAGGCTGGATTTATATAAAAGTCTTCAGCAATATCCTTTAACTTAATATTTTTATAGTAATTTCTTTTTATATACTGCTTAACTTTATTTATAATTCCTGAATTACTTTTAAGCTCTGCAATATATAAAGTACTGTTTAAAGAAAACTCTTCTAAAATACTTCTTAATTTAATTAAATTACTTTTTGCAAAATCAATTTCTAAAATATTCAGTTTCTGCATTAGAGAAGTAATATCTCCTCCCATAAGATTGATTATTTTAGAAATATTAATAAAGAAGTTATCTAAATGGATTTTGATAATATTAGGATGAAGCATAACTTTATTGAAATAATCAAATATATCTCTTAAAGTAGCTTCTATTTTTTTATGATCATTAGCTTCTATATGATTAACTAGGCTATTAAACTCTTTTAACTCACTAAAATCATCATCAAATTTTTTTACAGGCCTGTTATAAAAGAACTCATAACTCCCACCTGATAGTTTGTGTTTTAATTGTGATAGTATTTTTAATAATTCTTTTTCATCTATAGGTTTTAAAAGATAACTCTGTACATTATATTTTATTGCCTCTTTAGCATATTCAAAATCATTATAACCACTTAAAATAATAAATCCCATATTTTTATCATTAAGACTTCCTCTTACATGCTTTATTAAATCCAAGCCACTCATACCAGGCATAGTAATGTCGGTAATAATTATATCTGGATAAGTTAAACTCAATTTTTCGATAGCGTCTCTACCATTCTTGGCTACCGATACGATACGAAAATTACACTCTTCCCAGTCAATAAGATACGGTAATCCTCTTCTAATATTAGGTTCATCGTCAACAATCATTACTTTATACATTAAATTAGCCCCCTGGGAATTTTTAGAATTATAACAGTACCCTGTCCTTTTTTACTATCTATTTTAAACTCAAAGTTTTTACCATAATATAATTCTAATCTTTTATAGACATTTTGAATTCCAATATTATATCTTTCCTCTTTCAGCTTAATGATATCATATATTTGTTCTAACTTATCTTCTTCTATACCTATCCCATTGTCTTTAATAATACACTTCAATTTATCATCTATTAATTCCAATTTTAGATATAATTCTCCATTCCCTTCAATACCACCTATACCATGGATGCAGGCATTTTCGATAAATGGTTGTATTATTAACTTTGGGATTCTAAGATTTAGTACTTGGGAATCTATATCTAAAAAATACTCAAATTCACTATCAAAACGATACTTTTGAATCTTAAGAAATTCTTCTATATACTGCAATTCTTCTGCTACTGATATCCATTCCTGTTTATAACTGATGATTCTACGAAATGAACGAGCCAAATATTTTATAACTTCAGCGGTTTCTACTTCTTTTTTTTCCAGTGATCTCATCCTAATTGATTCCAAAGTATTAAACAAAAAATGAGGATTCATTTGACTTTGTAAAGCATTTACCTCTGCCTGTTTCTTTTCTAACTCAATCTCTGATTGTTCTAATTTAGCCTCATAAACATCTGTAATTAATACCTTTATCTTTCTAACCATTCTATTAAATGCATTAATCAAATTTCCAATTTCATCTTTACCCTGTGAACCAATAAATTGTTTGTCAAAGTCATCCTGGTCCATGCTCCTAACATGCTGTGATAAGGAATTTAATCTAAGATAAAATGAACGATAAATTAATATTAGAACAAATGAAGATAAAAAGAGACTTGCTAAAGTAAGAAGAATAATACTATTTCTTGGCTCTTGTAAAGCTATTTGTAAATCATCATTATTCATGACAATCACTATATCCCATTTTAAATTGTCATTTATTCTATTCTTTATAAGTCTATCTTTGCTAGCATTTAAGAAAGAAGTTACATCTTTATTGTTCATTACATTGTTATCAGTAAATAATAAGCGATTTCCATCATATAATAAAAACACGTTGCCCCTTATATTTTCTGTGCTAATGATTTCCATGATATTTCTGCTGTTGATTTCTATTTTCAAAATTTTAGAGTAACGGTCGATTCCCTGATATTGATCTAAAACTTGAATGATTGATATAGGAGTTACAACTGTATTATCCCGTCTATTTTCACTTTCTTCATATACAATATGTATTTTATTAGGAGAATCTATTACCCTTTGAAACCAATTTTCATTTATAAGCTGCTTATCTATCCTTCGGACGACCCCTGAATTTAAAACACCTGGATTATCAGTATATACTCTCATATTATTAATTTGATGATATGATTCACCATGTAAGTAAAAGTAAGACATAAAATAGTCAAAATATGTTTCTACATAGTCTAAGTCTCTTCCATATTCAACATCTAACATCTCATATAATTTTTGATCTAGATATATTTTATTAGCTTGTGATATTAAAAAATTTAAATCTTTTTCAATCAATGCTGCAATCCTTTGTGCAGATGAAGTATAGTAGTTAATATGTATTTCTTTAACATTTGAAGCCATATTTAAATAAAATATAAGATTTATTATAATTATGGGAGCTACTACACAAAAAATATATACAAGATATAACTTATGTTTTACTTTCATATCATTTAGAAAATTCATATTTATCATGATAAGCTCCTATCTAGAAAGTGAGATTAGTACGAAAGCAGGCAGCTAATTTTTTTTTAAATCAATTAATTATGAAAAAACTGAAAAAAATATTATTGTCAAAAAAATTATAATAAAAAGTAAAATATGTCCCCTTAAAAAACACTTAAAAGGGGACTATTTAATCTAATTATAGCAAATACCTCTATAATTTTCAATATGTTAATTTTTTTAAAATTCAAGCTTTACTCTTTTACGCCACCTAGAGTCAATCCATGAACGAAGTATTTTTGCAAGAAAGGATAAATTACAGCTATAGGCACAGTAACAATAATCGTCATAGTAGCTCTAATAGCTCTAGGTGTAATTTGATTTGTACCTGCTGCAGCACGAGCCATTGCCTGTTCCATAGATCCGGTCATAGATTGTGCTGTTGCAAGTATTTTCTGCAATTCATATGAAAGTGTGCTTAAAGCTGGGTTTGACGGATTGTAAAGAAAGACATCAAACCAGGCGTTCCAGTGAAAAACTGCAGTAAATATAGCAACTGTCGCCAGCACCGGCTTGCATAATGGTAAAATAATACGCATAAAGACTGTAAATTCTCCAGCTCCATCCATTTTTGCTGACTCAATAAGACTTTCAGGTAAATCCTGTATATATGTTCTAATAATTATTAGATTAAAAGCGTGGACAAGACCAGGTAAAACATATACCCAAAAATTATTGGTTAAACCCAAATTCCGATAAAGAAAGTAGGTCGGTATTAAACCACCATTAACATACATTGTTAATATGTAAATCATCGATACAAATTTCCTTAAAACAAAATCTTTTCTACTAATAACATAAGCCAGCATCGCGGTAAAAAAAGTACCAAAGACTGTAGTAATTACTGTACGTGCCACAGATACTCCAGCAGCTCGAAAGGTAGAAGTTCTTGTTAACATAATACGATAATTATCAAGAGTAAACTTTCGAGGCCAAAGATATATACCACCTCTAATACTATCAAGGCCTTCATTAAGAGAAACAGCAAGTGTATTTAAAAAAGGATATAGAGTTACAATTATTAAAAATATAAGAGATGAGTATACAAATGTATCAAGTAAAATATCTTCTAATTTTCTTTTTCGTTTAAATAACATTTTATCACCCCTAAAATAGCCTTTCCTGATTCATACGTTTAGCTACATAATTTGCAGCAAACACCAGTATAATACTTACTAAACTTCTAAAGATACCAACTGCTGTTGTAAAAGAATATCTCATCATTCTAATTCCATAATCTAGTTCAAAAATCGTAAAAATTCTTGAATACTCTATAACTCTCTGATTGCTTAATAAATATATTTGTTCAAAACCCTGTTGCATTACCATCCCTATATTTATTATTAAAAGAATAATAATAACATTCTTGATTCCAGGTAATGTTATATATCGAATTCTCTGGAGTCGGCTAGCTCCATCAATAGTGGCTGCCTCATATAAGGCAGGATTAATTGCTGTCATAGCTGCCAGATAAAGAATAGCACCAAAACCTACTTCTTTCCAGACGTGGGACCCACCCACAATCCACCAAAAAAGTTCAGGTTTACCCATAAACATGATAGGGCTTTCTATAATATTTAAAGCTAATAAAATATCATTTATGATTCCACCATCAGTAGATAGCATAGCAATAACTAAATTAGCGCCAACTACCCATGAAATAAAATACGGTAAATATGAAATAGTCTGAGTAATTCTTTTAAATGTTAAGTTTCTAACCTCATTTAAAGTTAATGCAAGTAAAATAGAAAAAAACATACCTGCAAAAAGCTTAATAAAATTCATGGCTAAAGTATTACGAAAAACTTGATAAAAAATAGGATCTTCAAATAACATCCTGAAATTATCTAATCCAACCCAAGCTGAACCTAAAATACCTCTAGCAGGCATCCAATTTTGAAATGCCATTATCCAACCCCAGATAGGAACATATCTAAAAATTACAACATAAATAATAAAAGGTAATGACATTAGTACTAAAGCTCGTTGTTTCCATAGTTTATACCAAAAACCACTTTCTTTTGGAATAAGAGCTGTATTTCTTATAAGATTGTCACTCACAATTTACTGACCCCCTTGCTAGAATATTTAGAGGAGGGCACTAAATCACAGTACCCTCCAATTTATACTATTAATTATAAATAATAAGTTAATGTCTTACTTAATTACTCATTTATTTACTTAGTCATTATTACTTTGGCTACCCCAGTTTTCAACTCTCCAGTCTATAGCTTCTTGGTAGGCTTGCCTTGGTCTTTCCAGAAGTGGAGTAACACGATTTACATATTCTGACCAAGTATCTTCAAATTCATCAGTACTACTCATAACAAGTCTTGGTACAAATTCACGTACTATATCTCCCATTCTTGTACTATCAACATGTGCTGGAGAACCAGTTTCCAATGTAACAGTCCATAAAGGATAATATGGTACATCTTCTAAAGGTCTTGGGTCATTGAATAAGCCAGTAAATGATCTAACACCATAAGCATCCATAACTTCTTTTTCTGTATCCTGAGCAGCGTCATAGATTAGGCTTGCTTGTCTATCTGGTAAATAAGCATTTCCATTTTCATCTACACCATATAGACTTGGGAATAGATTATAGAAATAATGTCTTCCAAATACATCTCTAGACCAGTCAGGATCTCTAAACAATGCTAATTGTTCTTCTGTACGATAATACAATCCATCTTCATCAACTTCATAGTGTTCACCCTCAACACCCCATTGGATCAATGTTTGCTGACCAATTAGATAGTCTAGATATTTGATCGCTGCAACAGGATCCTCACAGGCAGTTGTAATTCCCATACCCTGTGTAGTCTGTATATATGGAGTATCACGTAGTCTTTCTTCAACAATTTCATCATAAACTATAGGTAAAGGTATCATGATACTATCTGGATCTTCTCTTAGCAATAGATTCTGAGCTTGTTCTAGTTGCCAGTGTTGATTAAATGTACCAAGTACACGACCAGAACTTAATCTTTCTAAATACTGATCATAATTAACAACAAATGTTTCCGGATCAACTACACCCTTATTATACATTTCGTTAAGTTTTTGATAATAATATTTTTCTATATTTTTACCAGTAAATGGTCTTACTACAAATTCATTACCTTCCTTAACTGGAATAAATCCACCCTCATTTGGATAGCCCAATAGATGCTGAGGCACATTAGTTGTAGCAAAACTTCTCCAATCATCAAATAATGTTAAATAACCAATAGTTCTTTGATCATTATAAGTTGGATTATTTTTTTGATAGTTTTCTATTAACTCAAAGTATTGATCAAGAGTTTTTATTACAGGATAACCTGCATCTTCCAATACTCTTTTGTTAATATAGAAACCAAGGGCAGGATATCTTCTTTCACTTGCACCAAACGGAATCGCCTGTTGAGGTAGTACATAAATGTTTCCATCCTCATGTGTAATGGCTTCCATATGTGTTGCATAATATTTTTGAATATTTGGTGCGTGTTCTGCAATTAAATCTTGTAATGGAATAAATGCATCATTATCAATTAACCTGCTGGAGAAATGAGCTGCATAGACCATATCAGGATAGTCACCACTTGCAATCATCAATCCAATTCTTGTTTCCAGGTCACCTACTAAATATTCTCTGTTAAGTTTAACACCGCTTTCTTCCCTAATAATATCACCAATTATTGTAGAACCAGGATAATCAGGTAAAGCATCTGCTATGAATACATCGATCTCATAGAGATCATCCGCCATCGCGCTAGCACTTACTAGCATAAGTAAGACCAATAACACCAAAACAACAGTAAACTTTTTCAAAACTTCTCCCCCTTTGTTTTTTGAATAAACTAGTTTTCCAAAACCGGTTTATTCTTTTTTCTTAATTTTTAATCTATTTCTAATTTTATTATTTTTCTACTCTATGTACAACCATAGAAATTATATCATTTACCCTAAAAATTATAGGGAGAAAAAAACAACCTAGATTTAGGCTGTTTTTTTAAAATTCTTATCATCTTCCAATTTAACGAATCCAAAGAATAATATAAAGAACTCAGCTTATTTTAAATATGGCACGGTATTAGCCCCATGTGGTATGATGTAAATTATACTGTCATCCTCAATTTTATTACTTATAAAATCCTCAATGTTTTCAATTTTATCCATGAAGGCATTTTTAGTGATTTCCGCAGACAAGCTACTATATAAGTATAGAGAATGGTTTTTAGCCACTCTAGCTATAGCAAAGGCTTTGTGACCACCAAGTTTGAATTCCTGT
Organism: Halanaerobiaceae bacterium ANBcell28; assembly: GCA_037623315.1. Classification (GTDB taxonomy): domain Bacteria; phylum Bacillota; class Halanaerobiia; order Halanaerobiales; family DTU029; genus JBBJJH01. The sequence continues at coordinate 131,874 of JBBJJH010000005.1, read as the reverse complement.
TCAATTCTCTCTTCTAAATATTCTGGATCAGAGGCCTCTTCAAGCCAGTCCTCAAAAACATCTTCACCTAAGCCCTCTCTACACTCAGCCAGTAAAAAGATTAAACCTCCATCTTTAACAGCATATGAGGCATTTTCTAGTGCTTTTTGTGCCTGATACATATTAATATCTTTTGGAAAGCCACCGGCACTAACAATTACAATATCTGCTGCTTCCTCTAGTTCTATAACTGAAGCTTTTTTGCATATTTCAACACCTTTTTCCCAGGCTTTTAGCCAGTCTCCTACTACTAAATCAACAGGTTCATTTTGACTATCAACAACCAGGTTAGAGATGAATCTTAAATTAGCTATTTTCGCTGCTTCTATTGTGACCTGATGAAAAGGATTTCCCTCTAAATTAGCAGTTTTCGAACCAGGTAAACGCATTAAAGAATGATGGGCCTCTATTGTTTCCCTACCACAAACACCAGGAAGTAGTGATTTTCTTCCCCCGGAGAAACCGGCCATATAATGAGGTGCAACTACCCCTACGGCGCAAAGGAGATCAGTTTCTTTTACTAAAGAATTGAGATATAAAGGGACATCATGGCTTAAAGAACCATAATCTTCAAGCTTAGCTTCACAATCATGATTTACCCATTTATATTTTTTAGCAATACCTTGACCTAACATCTTTTCAACTTCTTCAGCAGTCATAGCCCGATGCATGCCTGTTGCAATTAATAGTGTAATATTATTACTATCTATACCAGCATCCTCTAATTCATCAAGCATAGGTTGTAATACAATATCATAATTAAGAGGTCTGGTTATATCATTTACCAGAATAAGAACCTTTTGAATTTTATCTTTTTCTACTATCTCGCTTAGCGTAGGAGACTCTATAGGATTTGAAAATGATTCTCTTATCTTCTCCTCCCAGTCAATAATTTCCCTCCCAGTTGAACCTGTTTCCAATAGCTTGTACTTAAAGGGAAAGTCAAACTCAAGGTGTTTGTCCCCATACTCTAATTTAATCTTCTCCATTATACCTACTCCTCTATAATAATTTGAATAACCTGTAATATTATTTTAACTTCCTCTTTTATATGGAAGCCTAGAAACTATGTAAGCTAGAGATAATTATAAATTAAATATCTCTTTTAATGCTGTACTGACGCCTTCTTTATCATGCTCAGGGGCTAGCATATCAGCCTGTTTTTTTATCTCTTCATCAGCATTCCCCATTGCCACACCAAGTCCAGCAGCTTTTATCATCTCCAGGTCATTCCAGCCATCTCCTATAGCCACAACTTCCTCTAGAGATATACCAGACTTATCTGCCACCTTTTTTATAGCACTTCCTTTTGAAACAGCAGGATCCATAATTTCTAGATAAAAATCCTTAGATCTTGTCACTGCAATGGTCCCCTTATATTCTTCTTGAAAATATTCTTTATAATATTTCAACTTTTCTAGATCTTTTTCTATAAACAATATTTTTGTTGGGTCAGTATGTATAAAGTCCAGTAATCTACCTACAGGCTCTGCCTCAACATCAGAGATTTCCGTATATAAATCACTTAACTCGTTCTTTTTCTCTACAAATAATTTATCATCAATATAGATATTAGTATATAGATCTGCTTTTTCTGCCTCTTCCAAAATTACTCTGGCTATCTTAAGATCTACTGCTTGATGATAGATAAGTTCATCCTTTAGATAATCTTTTATATAAGCACCATTATATGTAATAGCTGCTCCTGGAACACTTAATTCTTTCAAGTAAGGAAGGGCGGAACAATACATTCTTCCTGTAGCAATAACTAGCTCTACTCCTTTTTCTTTCACTTTAAGTATAGTCTTTTTGGTTTCTTCTGTTATCTCATGATTTTTATTAAGCAAGGTATCATCTAAATCCAATACCAGCAACTTATACTGCATTCTAACACATCCTTATCATCTTCTTTTATAAAGCTGTTATATAATTACTAACTTAATTATTTATAACGCTTTCATGTTAACTTCAATTTCTTAAAAATGCTAATAATTTAAAGAAACTATTATTATTATAATATATTATATCCAAAAGTTAAAGTTAGAAATTCGATATATTATTCAATCACTTATATACAAACAGTTCCCTGAAAGCAAGCTAAATAATTAATTGCATAAAAAAAGGCGAGCTACCCTAATAAGCTCGCGTATTCTCCCGTAGATAATCATAAATAATTCGGGCAGTTTTATCACTTACACCTTCAACTTCTTTCAACTTCCCTATATTAGCTTTCCTTATCTCTGCTAAAGATCCGAAGTGTTGTAATAAAGCCTGACGTCTTTTGGGGCCTACTCCTGGAATATTATCCAGCATAGTATGGGTAAGGCGACGTGAACGTAATTTACGATGATAAGATACAGCAAATCGATGTGCCTCATCTCTCACCCTTTGAATTAAATGTAAGGCTGTTGACTTCTTGGGAATAATAATTGGATCACTTCTACCTGGTAAAAAGACCTCTTCTTCCCTTTTAGCCAGTCCAATAATATTTTGCTCACTCAGGCCCAGATTGCTTAGTACCTGGTAAGCAGCATTTAACTGCCCCTTACCCCCATCTATTAATATTAAATCAGGTAAAGGTTTTTCTTCATTTAACAACCTGCTATAACGTCTTTCTACTACCTCGCTCATCATAGCAAAATCATTAGGGCCTTCAATGGTCTTAATCTTAAAACGACGATAATCCTGTTTTGAAGACTTTCCATTTTTAAAAACAACCATTGAGGCTACTGGATCAGTACCCTGTATATTGGAAATATCAAAACCTTCAATATGATCAGGTAGTTTCTCCATGCCAAGATATTCGCCTAATTTTTTAACAGCATCACTAGTTCTTGTCTTTTTATATTTTTTTCTGATTAGCTCTTTTTTCAAGTTTTCTTCAGCATTACTAAGAGCCATCTCTATTAAGCGCTTTTTTTCACCTTTAATTGGCACAATAACCTGAACTTTTTTTCCTTTTCTTTCACTTAATAAACCCCTTAAGAGATCTATTTCCTTAATTTCATCTGATAAGATTATTTCATCAGGTAACTGAGGTGCTTTATCATAATACTGTGGTAAAAAGGAAGCCAGTATTTCTTTAGCTTCCTCTTCTTCTGTACCTTCCATAATAAAATATTCCTGCCCTAATAGCCTGCCATTACGTATTATCAAAAGTTGAACACAGGCCTGCTCCTCTTCCCCTACAGCGACAGCCAACACATCCTGATTAATATTTTTGCCATACATTACCTTTTGCTGAACTGATAATCTTTTAATTGCCTCTATACTATCTCGTAAGTGGGCTGCTTTTTCAAAATTCTTTTCATCAGCAGCCTGAAACATCTCTTTTTTGATTGTTTTTATCAAATCATTCTGATGACCAGATAAAAACATACTAAGTTGTTTTATCATGCCTCGATACTCTTCTTTACTAATTGCACCAATACAGGGGCCAGTGCATTTACCAATATGATAATTAAGACAGGGACGTTCTTCTACTTCTCCTGCCTTAATGTCCTTACGACAGCTTCTTAAAGAGTATAGCTTTTTCAAAACATCCAATATCTTATTAAGGTCATCTACATTAGTGAAAGGACCATAATACTCTGCCCCATCATTTTTCAAAATCCTACTCTTAAATACTCTTGGAAAGTCCTCATTCATTGTTACTTTAATATAGGGATAAGTTTTATCATCTTTTAAACGTATATTATAAATAGGCTGATTTCTTTTTATTAAATTGGCTTCAAGAATATAAGCCTCAACTTCTGTGTCTGTAACAATATAATCAAAATCTTTAATATTTGAAACCAGTATTTTGGTTTTATAAGTGTGATTACCCTTCCTAAAATATGACCTAACCCTTTTCCGTAAAGACTTTGCTTTTCCCACATAAATAATATCATCAAAAGCATCTTTCATTAAATAAACGCCAGGTCTATCGGGTAATTGTTTTACTTGTTCTTCAATATGCTTCATCTATATCACCTGTTAAAACCAAACGGGGGGACGGTTCTGCGTTTGGTAATTTATTATTAAGCTAATCTTTAATTATTGGCATTCTTAAAACAACTGTTGATACTACAATTAACAAAAGCAAGAGAAAGAAACGTAAATACCAAATCTTAATCATATATAAGGAATATGCAAATGATAAGAAAGTAAAAAACAAAGTCTTAATCTTTACAGAACGACTTATTCCCTTGTTTCTTTTCCAGTTTTCAATAATATTCCGAGACCATCTATTATTTAATATCCATTTATGAGCCCTTGCAGAGCCTTTAGAAAAACAAAAAGCAGAAAGCAAGATAAATGGTGTTGTTGGTAATAAAGGTACAACAACACCTATAGCTCCAAGAAAAAAAGCAATGCTTCCGGAAAACAATAGTGGTATGCTAGTTTTTATTTCTTTCCTATCTGGCATGGAAATTGCTCCCCTTCTGTGTGTAAACTGTTAATGATCTACTTTATAAAGCAGTTTTTTCTATCTTATTTTCTTTTTCTAATATTTTCTTCAAAAAATGTCCTGTATATGAGCCTTCAACCTCTGCTACTTCTTCGGGAGAGCCAGTAGCAATTATCTGACCACCCTTATCTCCACCCTCAGGACCTAAATCTATCAGATAATCCGCTGATTTAATTACATCAAGATTATGCTCAATTACTATCACAGTATTCCCACCTTCTCTTAAACGGTGTAATACCTCTAATAATTTTTTTACATCAGCAAAATGAAGTCCAGTTGTAGGTTCATCCAATATATAAACTGTTTTACCTGTACTCACTTTACCTAATTCAGTAGCAATCTTAATTCGTTGTGCCTCTCCTCCAGATAAAGTTGTAGCTGCTTGTCCCAGGCGAATATAGCCTAAACCAACATCATAAATAGTCTGTAGCCTTCGACTAATTGGGCTAATGTTTTCAAAAAAGCCAAGTGCCTCTTCAACTGTCATATCAAGAACATCAGATATTGTCTTGTCCTTATATTTTATATCTAGGGTTTCACGATTATATCTTTCTCCATCACATACTTCACAGGGAACATAGACATCAGGTAAAAAGTGCATCTCTATTTTGATAATCCCATCACCTTTACATGCTTCACAACGACCACCCTTCACGTTAAAACTGAATCGACCTTTTTGATAACCCCTGCGACGTGCTTCTGGTGTTTTCGCAAATACATCCCTGACATAATCAAAGACTTTTGTATATGTTGCCGGATTTGATCTAGGTGTACGTCCTATAGGCGACTGGTCAATATTAATAATTTTGTCCAAATGTTCAAGACCCTTAATCTCATCATGTTTACCAGGTCTAGGAGCAGAATCATAAAAATGCTGCATTAATTTACGCTGTAAAGTCATATTTATCAAAGTACTCTTGCCTGAACCTGATACACCAGTAACACAGGTAAAAGTACCTAGAGGTATCTTTAGATCTACATTTTTTAAATTATGCTGTCTGGCTCCTTTAATCTCTATATATTTACCATTAGCTTTATATCTTTCTTCTGGTACAGGTATTGTTTCATCTCCAGATAAATACTTAGCAGTCAATGACTCAGAAGTCTTTTCGATTTCCTCTGGTGATCCTTCAGCTACTATATAACCTCCATTTTTACCAGCACCAGGACCAATATCAATTACATAATCTGCTGCCCTAATAGTATCTTCATCATGTTCAACTACAATAACTGTATTACCTATATCCCTGATATGCTCAAGTGTTCTTATAAGTCGGTTATTATCCCTTTGATGAAGACCAATACTTGGTTCATCTAAAATATATAGAACTCCAACTAAACCTGAGCCAATTTGTGTAGCTAGCCTGATACGCTGAGCCTCTCCTCCAGAAAGTGTACCTGCTGCTCTATCAAGAGTTAGATAATCCAGGCCTACATCAATTAAGAATCTTAATCGAGCACAAATCTCTTTCATTATTTCCTCTGCTATATACTTGGAACGCTTATCAAGCTCCAATTGATTCAAGTAATCATAGGCATCTTTAATATTATAATGGGTTAACTCGGCAATAGACTTACCACCAATCGTAACGGCCAGCACTTCAGGCTTTAACTTTTCACCCTGACAGTTTGCACAGGGTTGTTCATCCATAAATGTCTCCATTTTTTGGTGTATATAATCAGAATCACTTTCACTAAATCTACGCTTCAAATTGTTTATCATACCTTCCCAATGGGTATCATGTTGTCTAGTTCTACCATAACGATTGGTATATGGAAAAGATAGCAAGTTATCTGACCCATAAAGAATTATATCTATAATTTCTTCATCAAGATTTTTAATTTTTGTCTTCAGACTAAAGCTATGTTCTTTAGCCAAAGCTTTTAATAACTGAGGATAATATTTGCTAGATGAGTTCTTCCAGGGTATAATCCCTCCATCACTTATTGATCTCTCAGGATCCAAAATTAATTCAGGATCAAACTCCTTTTTAATACCCAGTCCATCACAATTAGAACAAGCCCCATATGGGCTATTAAAAGAAAACATCCGTGGTGATAATTCTGGTAAACTAATGCCACAATCTGTACAGGCAAAGTTTTCACTAAAAATATGCTCCTCTTGCCCTATGACATCAATCATTGCAAGACCTTCTGCATACTCAAGTGCTGTTTCCACAGAATCAGCCAGTCTTTCTCTTATCCCCTCTTTGATAACCAGGCGATCAACTACTATTTCTATTTTATGCTTAATATTCTTATCAAGATTAATTTCTTCTTCACCTAGCATCTTAACTTCTCCGTTAACTCTAGCACGAATAAAACCATCCTTACGAGCTTTTGCAAGAATTCGCTGATGTTCGCCTTTTCTACCTCTAACAACAGGTGCCAAAACCTGTATCTTTGTTCTTTCCGCTAAGTCCAATACTTGATCAACGATTTCATCAACTGTTTGGGAACTTATCTCCTGTCCACACTCAGGACAATGAGGAACACCTATTCTAGCATATAAAAGTCGCAAATAATCATATATCTCTGTAACTGTACCCACAGTCGAACGAGGGTTTTTGCTAGTAGTCTTCTGATCAATAGAAATAGCTGGAGAAAGTCCTTCAATATATTCAACCTTAGGTTTCTCCATTTGTCCCAAAAACTGTCTGGCATAAGCAGAAAGAGACTCTACATAGCGACGCTGTCCTTCTGCATATATAGTATCAAAAGCCAGCGATGATTTACCAGAACCACTAAGCCCTGTGATAACAATTAATTTATCTCTAGGAATCTCCAAATCTATATTTTTCAAATTGTGCTCCTGTGCACCTTTAATAATAATTTTATCTCTCGCCATCTTATTAATTCACCTCATTATATTCTTATAAACTTTTTACTTTTTTACAACTCAAAGACTTAGTTTTTTACTGAATCATCATTCAAAAAGCTCCATCCCCGCATGGAGGTCTATGAATGTTTTTACAAAACTCTGAGCCATAGAAATATTCCCAATTAGTTTGTTTTCTTATTCATAGACCGGAAGAGGAGATGGAATTTAGCTTTTTATGTGAATGAAGTAAATAACTAAGTCTCATTCTTCCTACTTTCCAACTCTTCTTCCAAGTCCTTAATCTCATCCCTTATTTGAGCTGCTAATTCAAAAGCTAAATTGTCAGCAGCTTCTTCCATCTCCTCTTCAAGTTCTAAAATCTGATTCTCAATTTCTATGCGTGATAGACCCTTTATTTCTTCTTCTCCTTCAGCAGTCCTATAAGTGGCCTTTTCCTCACTCACCAGCATATCTACAGGTTTTAAAACATCTCGCACAGGTTTTATAATTGTCTGAGGAGTTATATTATGTTTCTTATTAAATGCCTCTTGAATTTCTCTCCTTCTATTTGTTTCACTTATAGCCTTTTTCATAGAATCAGTCATTTTATCTGCATACATAATAACCTTGCCATTTACATTACGTGCAGCACGACCAATAGTCTGTATTAAAGAGCGCTCTGAACGTAAAAAACCTTCTTTATCAGCATCCAAAATTGCCACAAGGGAAACTTCAGGTAAATCAAGACCCTCTCGCAAGAGATTTATTCCTACAAGTACATCAAACTCCCCTAGCCGTAAATCCCTTATTATTTCCGAACGTTCAATAGTATCTATATCAGAATGAAGATATCTAACTTTAATACCTGCTTCAGCTAAAAACTCGGTTAAATCTTCAGACATCTTCTTCGTTAAAGTAGTTACCAAAACCCGTTCCTTACTATTTATAACTCTGCGAATTTCCTCTAAAAGATCATCAATTTGTCCCGTAATCGGTCTAACTTCCACTTCAGGATCTAGCAAACCGGTGGGTCTAATAATCTGTTCAACTATTTGTTGACTATGTTCCATTTCATAAGGACCAGGAGTAGCTGACACATAGACTGCAAGGGGAACCAATTTTTCGAACTCCTTAAAATTCAATGGTCTATTATCAAGTGCCGAAGGTAGACGAAAACCATATTCAACTAATCTTTCCTTACGGGAACGATCACCAGCGTACATCCCTCCAATCTGAGGAATAGTAATATGTGATTCATCTATAAGAAGTAAAAAATCATTTTCCGGGAAATAATCCAGCAAAGTATCAGGTCTTGAACCAGGCACTCTAGATGCTAAATGCCTAGAATAATTCTCAATACCTGAACAGAAACCCATTTGACTCAACATCTCCAGATCATATTTAGTGCGTTGCTCCAAACGCTGAGCTTCCAGCAATTTGTTTTCGCTGCGTAATTCGTCAAGACGTTCTGTCAGTTCTTTGCCAATTGTTTTAACTGCTCTTTTGATCTTATCTTCAGGAGTAACAAAGTGACTGGCAGGATATATGGTAATCTCTGAATCTTCTCCAAGAACTTCACCAGTTAATGTATCAATTTTTGTAATTCGATCAATTTCATCTCCAAAAAGCTCAATTCTAATAGCTATATCATCGTATGCTGGAAAAACTTCCAAGACATCTCCTTTTACTCTAAAATGTCCGCGAGTCAAGCTAATATCATTGCGATTATATTGTAAAAGGGTTAAATCCCTTAAAATATCTTCTCTATCCTTAACTTGTCCCACTGTAAGAGTACAAGAAAGGTCAAGATAATCCTCTGGATTACCTAGACCATAAATACAAGAAACACTGGCCACAAGTAATACATCTCTTCTTTCAAAAAGAGAACTTGTTGCTGCCAGTCGTAATTTATCAATATCTTCATTTACAGAAGCATCTTTTTCGATGTAGGTATCAGTTTGAGGCACATAAGCCTCTGGTTGATAATAATCATAATAACTTACAAAGTAACCAACAGCGTTTTCAGGAAAAAATTCCTTAAATTCACTGCAAAGTTGTGCAGCAAGCGTCTTATTATGTGCGATTACCAAAGTCGGTTTGTTAATTTTTTCAATTACAGCTGCCATAGCATAGGTTTTACCAGTACCAGTAGCACCTAGGAGCGTCTGATGTCTAAGACCTTTTCTAACTCCAGCACTAAGTTTTTCAATGGCTTTTGCCTGGTCACCTTTTGGTGTATATGGAGCATGAAGTTTAAAATCCCTTTTATCCATAAAATTCACCTCTATAGGAAATATCTTTTTAAAACATATTTATATAATAAATTATTTATTAATAAAACTATATTATATTATTTATAATAAAACAAGTAAAATATATACATTCCAATATGTTTTTTCCGTAAACAACTATATATTTACGAATATATGTTCTTGATATATATTATAACATTCTTTTTAAAAAAAGTCTATCGAAAATAGTAATTATTATTATTATTTTCGATAAATTATACACATATAAAACTTGCACAGTATTTTTTTAGCTAAAAAACCCTTCTTCCCCCTACATATTTTGCTCTCCAAAACCTTCTTTCAAAACTTGCTACAGTTACCCTTTTATTATTTAAAACATGCAAAAAGTTTTTATTATCAATCATAACTCCACTATGTGTTACAATATTTTTGTACAAAGAAAAATATGGTAAATCAAAGATGCGTAGTTCTTCGTAATGTCCCACCTCTTCACCAAACTCTCTTAATCCATTAATGTATCTATCTGGCTCCGTCTTATACCAGTCATCAGGAATATATCTCCCATCATCAATTGGAAATTCAACTCCTAATTCTTTAAAAAAAAGATAAATCAATCCCAAACAATCTACTCCTTCATAAGAACGGCCATTATGAAGATACGGGATACCAATCAAACTATCTTTTACTTCCAAAACTTTTTTTTCAATTGCCTCCATATTATCGTTTAAAAAATCATTAAATTTCATTAATATCACCTTCATTTGTTTTTTATAAATTTGTATAAATTATTGTATTCAAGAGAAGGTAAATTTGATAAAAAAAAGAATAGCATAAATGCTATTCTTTTATCACTAATATTCTTTTTTTAAAACAATTGCTCTAAGATTTTATTTGTTCTTATAAGGCAAAAACACCTTAAAAGAAGTATAAACTTTTTCAAAATCTTTTTCTATTTTAATATTCCCACCATACTCATCTACAAGTTCCTTACAAATAGCAAGCCCTAATCCATGCCCTTTTTCTTTTTTATTAGAATATCCTTTTTTAAAGATATTAGCCTCTACCTCATTTGAAATTACTATTCCATATGTAATAACCTCAAAAATATTATAATTTTCAACATTATTTATAATCAATTTAACATTCATCTTCTCTTGTTCTTTCTCTACTGCTTCGATTGCATTATCTAACAAGTTACCTATAATCCTATTAAGTTCCCAATCTTGTATTTGCATTTCTCCTAATTTATTCTCAACCTCTAAGTCAACATAAACACCTACTTGTTTACCCCTAGCCATTTTACTTCTAATTAAAGCATTCAAAGCCTGATTACCACAGCGAACCCTAGCTTCTATATTTTGAATTTCACCAACCATCCCTTTTAAATATTCTTTAGCTCTTTCAACATTATTCATCTGCAAAAGCATATAAAGCATATGTAAGTGATGATTACGGTCATGCATTTGAGCTCTTTTTTCCCAATCAAGCCTTAAGGCATTTTTTTCTTTGATTCTTAAAATAATATCATTTCGCTCTAAGCGCATTGTTCTAAACATATAATAAAGTAAATACAGGAGAATAATATTCAAAAAAATTATAAGAAGATATACAAAAGTTGCTGATGTAAAAAAATAATGTACAGTAAAAAAAGTTGTGAATTTTTCGTTCAAAATATAAATATTAATAAAAATACCTTGTAGTACAATGAATATAATCACAAAAATAAAAGCAGTGGTTACTCTTTTTTCTCTTCTAAAATCAAGCTCAGAATCTGTAATTATCTCTAATTCTTCTACTTTAAAAAATTTTAATTGTTCACTTAAATCTATTTTAAAATGCCTTATAAAAATTATCAGTATCGTAAGAATAATAACTTGTACTGAAACAAACTTAAGTGTAATTAAACTATTAGAATAAAAATCCAGATATGTAAGATTAGATATATTTATAAGAAAAGGCATAATAATACCCTCAATGAAAAAATAAATAAGAACTGATAGTCCAGTAGATATAGCAGAAATATATATTGGCATTTTATAGATATATTTGAAATAAACTACATGAATTAACATAGATGAGATTATTATAACTAATGGAATTATAGGAAGTGTTCTTAATATAAAAGAAGAAAAAGTAATAATAAATAACAAAAAGAACATCCTAATATCTAGTAATTTTAAGGCTAGAAAAGAATATGTTAACAATATTATAAATAGACTATTTCGAAAAGCAAGCAGAAGTAAAAACGAAACTTGTTCCATACTTTGATCCCCCAAACATCAACATCACTAACAAAAGTACTTTAAGACTAATTTACTTTTATGAAATTCTTATTACGTATAATGTTTCCAATATAACTACCTAATATATTATACCGCATATTTGATTTCATGTCAATATTTAGCATATGGTTTTTTTATTTTTTGCCTGAATTTATCAAAAAAACCAGCGTTTAAGCTGGTTTTTTATAAATATTTTGTCATAATTTTATTATAGATAAGATTATGGAGAGGATATCAACTTGCAATTTCCTCTATATCAATATAATTATTTAATATATTTTCTTTTATATATTGTATTGCTTCATCCAATTGATTATCCCCATCATAATCTGGGTCAAAGTCTACTTCTACATCTACATCTATCCCTTTTTCATGAATATTGCGATCAAAAGGAGTATAATATTGGGCAGTAGTCAACTTTAAGGCTGATCCGTCAACCAATGGAAATAAAGATTGAACAGTTGCTTTACCAAAACTTTTTTTACCGAACAGAATCCCTCGATTATAATCCTGGATAGCGCCTGCTACTATTTCAGATCCACTAGCACTTCCTTGATTAATCATAAGTAAAAGAGGTAAATCTGTAGTATATATATTAGATGTGGTTCTATAGGTTTGATCTGCACCAATTCTAGAACGCACAGCTACTATATCTTTATCATTCAAAAAACTACTACCAACATCTATAGCTTCGTTTAGCAAGCCTCCAGGGTTGGACCTTAAATCCAATATTAAAGCCTTAGCTCCTTCAGCTTCTAACTCTTTAATAGCTGTTTCTACTTCTGCACCAACGTTTTGAACAAATTGTGCAACACTAATATATCCTATCTCCTCAGTTTTCATTTCCCATTCTACGTACGGTATTTGTATATCATCTCTAATAATAGTTACTTCAAAAGTTTCATCTAAACTGTCTCTTCTAATAGTAAGAGTAACCTCCGTACCCGGTTCCCCTCTCATTAAATCTACACCCTCGCTCTGGCTTAGATCCTCTGTTGACTTACCATCAATAGCTATGATATGATCATCTGTCTGAAGGCCTGCTGCTTCACCAGGTGTTCCTCGAATAGGTGAAACAATAGTTAATTCAGGAGTGATAATTATCCCAATACCTCCAAAATAACCCTCATATTCCTCCTGCATAGCCTCATACTGTTCTAAAGTCAAATATTCTGAATACACATCTAGAGAATCAACCATTCCCCTCATCGCACCTCTAAGTATGTCTTCTACTTTATTTTCATCAGTATGATAATTAAGTATATAAGCAAAAACTTCATTAAATGCATCAAAAACTAAATCTGGATCAGCTTCTGTATTATTATTGTTTGCCAATAAAACAGACATAGTTGTAATAAACACAAAAATTAGAATAAAAATTTTCTTTTTCATAAAAAACCACCTTTTTAAAAAAATCTTGTATATTTGACTTTTCTTTCATAATTATATACATGGCTTTTGCTAGCTTACTCTATTTTAAACTCTCTAAGTATATTGATTCTATAAACAACACACTCTTTCCTGCCTAAATTCAATTTTTTTTACACTATTAAAACTTACCATTTTATAAATAGAACTTTTCTTAAGTAAAATCAATAGAATCTAATTAACTTTTCCTTCATTGTTTTTTTTTGATACATCCCAAAACATATAATAAGTAATTGAAAATAAAAGAATAGTACTTGCCATAAAAAGAAGCATAAATAATGTTATTTGAAACTCTCTAAACTCTAATAATTTTATTCCATAGTCCTGACTATAAAGATATGTGCTAGTAATTCTGTACACTACTTTAGATATACTTAAAACTATAATTAATGAAATAGTATTAATAATTAAAGAAATATAGATAATTGGTGATCTTGCTATAGCTTTGTTTCCTTTTAATTTCTTTATTAACTCTATTTCTGCATTAGCAGTTTCTAAATAATTCTGAATAAAATTTTTCTTAGTGTGATAAATAAAGAATACAAAAACAAAGATTATCAGCAATGGCATTTTTGAAGAAAAATCAAGGAGCATGAAAGTATTAGGAATACTTTCTAATAAAAAGGAAAGCTGATGGTCTAAACTAATTTCAGATAAATAATTTATATTAATTAAAGCAGTAAAGAACATAGTGAAAAGTAGATAAATAAGAGACATATATAGAAAATAAGTGTAACTTTCATTTACACATTGAGCAATCTTCCTATAAGCCTCTTTAAGATTAAAAACAAACTTTTTAAGCATAAGACCCCTTCTTTTTATTATTAAGGCTATTGTTGATTTTTAATCTCCGTATATCTTTACCTATAAGCAAATTATTATCTGTACTTAATAATACAACTGTCATAGAAAACCTATTTAATCTTTTTAATAATCTAATAATCCCAAGGGAGTTAAGCTCATCTAAGCCCTTGGTGGGATCTTCCAGAATTAAAGCTGGTGGATAATTTAAAATAGCCTGTGCAATATTTACCCTTTTAAGCTGATGTTTTAACAATTGTTCTGGTTTTTTATTATAAGATTCTTTTAAATCAACAATCTCTAATATTCTGCGAATTCTACTTTTATATGAAAACATATCAATATCCTTAATTTGCATAATATATTCTAAATTTTCAAACAACGTCCTGTCTTTTAATAATATATTTTCTTTAAAAACAAAGCCTAATGATTTTCGATCTATATCTCTTTTATAAACACCCTTGTCTAGATACTTAATTACTCCTTGTTCAGGCTTTCTTTCCCCACTCATAACCTTAAATAAATGATTAATTTTCTCTTGATCCTGGTCATTTATACATAGCAACTCCCCTGATGAAACATAAAAGGATAAATCTTTAATATTACCTATACTCACATTATTTAATATTATCATATTTTACCCCCTTGCTATTATTAGTATATATTATTAGGTCAATATATATAAAAAAAAACCACAGGTAATTTAAACTACCTATGGTGCAAATTCCCTAATGTTTTTTTATAAAAAAAGGTATAATTTAAAGTCTAATTAATCTTCTTAAATCCTTCTCCAAGTACTTCATGGACAGAAGAGATTATTACAAAAGCATCATTATCAATATCATATACCAATCTCTTAATTTTTGTTAATTCTGACCTATTTATAATACAATATAAAACTTCCTTTTCTTCAGCAGTATAACCACCCTTGGCTTTGAAAATGGTAACTCCTCTATCTAAGTCTTTTATAACTTTATTTTTTATTTCATCTGATTTTCTTGAAATAATAAAAGCAGCCCTTTTGTAATCGATACCTTCCTGTACAAGGTCTATAGTTTTACTATTGATAAAGATAGCTATTGCAGCATACAAAGCAACCTCTGCATTAAAAAAGATACCTGCCATTAAAACTACAAATCCATCTGCTAACAAAAGACCCTGACCAACACTAAGGCTAGTATAGTGATGAATCAGACGAGCAATCATATCTGTCCCACCAGTTGTTCCTCTTGATAAAAAAACAATACCTAATCCTAGTCCACCAATAATACCTCCATAAATAGTTGCTAATAAAAGGTCGGTAGTTATAGGATTTATAAAAGACTGAAAGACATCAATGAACACAGAAAACATAATCATCCCATAAATAGTTCTAGCACCAAAGGAAAAGCCAAGTACTTTTAAGCCTGCTAAAAATACAGGAATATTTAATATTAGAGTCATTGTACCCACTGGAAATCCTGTCATATAAAAAATAATTGTAGATAGACCACTTAATCCACCTGCTGCAATTCGATTGGGAATTAAAAATACAGCAAGAGACAATGACGCTATCGCTGCACCTACTGTAATCCCGAGATAGTCAAATAACGTTCGCTTTATATTATATCTCATCATACACCTTCTTAATAACACCCCATTATAAAATTATCTAGCCCTTCTCATTCGATCAAAGAATACCAAAATCACAAAACGAGGTAATGCCAGCACTCTTCCAATACGCTTTGGTTCCTGCAAAAGCCTGTAAAACCACTCAAGATTTAATTTTTGCATCCATACTGGTGCCCTATTTACTTTTCCAGCCAGCACGTCAAAAGAACCTCCAACAGTCATAATAATATTTGCATTTAACTTTGCCATATTCCTTTTTATAAATTTTTCTTGTAAAGGAACACCCATTCCAAGAAATAGTAAATTAATTTCTAAATTATTTATCTCCTGAATAAGCTCATTTTCCATTTCCTTATCTATAAAACCATGATGTGTACCAAGAATATTTATTTCTGGGTATTGTTTAAGAACATTTTTTCTAGCAGTTTCAACTACTACCTCTTCAGCCCCTAGAAAATACATTGAATAATTATTCTCATTTGCTAATTTCAATAAGCTTTGCATCAAATCAAAGCCAGCAACCCTTTCTTTCAAAGGCTCTTGGTACAATTTTGAAGCAAGAACAACACCTGCACCATCTGCCACACTTAAACTTGCATTATTAATTATTTCAGCAAGTTCCTTATTGTCTTGAGCCATTACTATTATTTCTGAATTAGGAGTTACTATACTGGCTTGTTGTTTATTTTTAATAAAATTATCAACTTCACTAATAGCTTGCTTCATATCTACTTTATTAATCTTAATTCCTAATATTTCCATATAATCAGACATTATTTCTCTCCTCAATCATATCTAAAACTGTTATAAAATTATTTAATGCTAGTTTATTCAATTGCGAACCTTGTTGTTCTAATACCCCTTTAAACTGTTCTCTATTTTTCCAAATGGATTCAGAAATTCTTAATAATTTTTTAGAATCTAAATTTTCAATATCAATACCTGATGTTAAAGAAATCATCTCCAAAAATGCTTTAACTTTTGGATCATATTCGACTGCTACAAAAGGAACGTTATTCACAGCTGCAAAAATAAGAGAATGAAGACGAACACCAATTAATAAATCTAGTTTTTTATATATATCCAGCATCTCTCCCGGAGTATATTTCTTAAGATCAAGCATAATTTCTCCTTGATATTTAGATTCGTTAAATTTCTTAATAATCATTTTTTTCAACTTAAGACTTGTTTCTTGATCTTCATGAAAATGCATAGGTGTTATCAAAAGATTAGCAGTAATATTTCTTGCTAATTTAGCCAGAGAATCTGCCATAGCACTGAGATAATTATTATCACCCCAGGGTCTAACTGAAACACCTATTAATGGCTTTTCACTACTTAATATTCTTTTCAAATCCTCTGAAAATAATTCTCTATGTTCAGAGGATTTGTTTTTAGATATAGTCTTTAGAAAATAAACAGGATCTGCAGCAAGTTTTACTTCCTTCTCATTTAAACCCCAATTTTCTAATAAATCCTTGGAACGAAAATCCCTAACTGATAGTAAATCAACTTTTCCTAAGACTTTTTTGATAATATACTGATATTTTTTATTTTGAACAGGACCTATTCCTTGAGCAAAGACTACAGTTTTTCTCCTCAAAATTTTAGCTAAAATAACTTGTCCTAAATAAAATGGAATACTCTTCCAGCCTGTAACATCTTGTAACAGGCTACCTCCACCGCTAATAAACAAGTCTGCACTTTTTAACTCTTTTATAAAAGCTAGAATATTATTTCTATTTATAGAATCTACTCCGTATTCATTGCT
This sequence comes from Halanaerobiaceae bacterium ANBcell28, assembly GCA_037623315.1. GTDB lineage: Bacteria > Bacillota > Halanaerobiia > Halanaerobiales > DTU029 > JBBJJH01. The sequence continues at coordinate 114,419 of JBBJJH010000005.1, read as the reverse complement.
GGTTTTTTCAGGGCTATTAGATAAAACCGTAATTTCCAGATTCTTATCAATACTTTTAAAGGCTTCAATCATAGACATTAGAATTGCTTCATCACCTAAATTATCAAAGCCATAATACCCCGATATTATAATTTTTGCCATATTTATCACAGCCTTTCACAAGAGAAAGCTTATTGTCTATCAATTTTTATCATATCAATTCAAGTCTTTTTATTATCCTTTACTGTCTAAATTAAATTTACTTAATATTTTCCCACTATTAGCAATTATATATTTTATAAAGATAACAGCAAGATATCCCAAGAATAAACCTATCCATATTCCATGAAAAGTCCTTATCAGTGATATCATAAAGGGAGTATGAATATGTGAGAAAGTATTCAAAATGTTTATTTGAGCAATCGCTGCTAACAATATAAGTGGATAATAATAATATAACTTAGAACTTATCTTAGTAGAAAAAGCTAGAGCTATTAGAAAAGCAGGATGCCCTATTAATTCTTTAAACCTAGGCCGAATTAATAAAATATTTTCGAGAAAATTTCTTATAGTTATTTCAAATTCAAAGACAGGAATCATTGGATTATTACCTGTTCTGGTTATATAGATAAGACCTGCTAATGCAAAAACCGCTAATAAAACAATATGCTTTATTTTTATTGATGTCTCCCATAACTCGTGAATTCTTTTCTGCCAAGTAGTTTTACTATATTCATTAAATTTTCGCATATAATAAATACTTATTAAGAATAAAGGCATGATAAAAGAAATTTTAACACCGGTAAACTGCTCAACATTAAGAATAAAAGCAATATCAGACATTGCGGAACTTAAGAAAAGTACCCCAAGCATCGAGATAGTTGTAGCCTTTAGGAATCTTAGTATCCATCGCTCATCATTTTTATATAATTGACTGATGACAGCCAGAGAAGGAAAAACAATAGCACTAGCAAGGGCTGCTATTTTTCTTAACATTATTGTTCTTCCAGTAATTAGCAATAAAAATCCAGCTATAAGGCCAAAGAGCAAAAGCAGCCAGAAATACTTTTTGAATTTAATTCCCAAAAGATACTCTAAGAAAATAAGTCCAGCAATTATTACCCCAAGACTACTGATAAGGAGCAATATATTAGAATTTCGATAATTGCTATAAGATTGCACTGAATTAGTAGTGTAACCAGCCTCTTGAAGTCTATGAGATAATTCTTTAATATAAGATAAAGTCATATCTTCAGGACTCATTTCATTTCTTGCTTCCAGAAAAGGTCTCAAATATAATAAGCGAACATTTCTTTCCCTAACTGCACGCATATAACGGTCAATAATATTGTCTACTGTATAATTTTGACGTTGGTCCATCTCTACTTGTTGAATACTATGCACCCTTAGTAAATTATAGTCTAAATTTCTAGCAAGAGTAGTAGCTCCTTCTTGTCTTGCTAAAAAAGGTTCAATCATTCCAAATGTGGTATTAGTATCCTGCATTATGCTGGCAGTTTTATCTAAACCAGTAGTATTACTTCTATCAAAGCCAGTTATCTCCTGACCTGAAAAAATTATAAAAGGAGGTGCCATTTCAGCCATTAACTCCCAATTCTGTTGTTTTACTAATTCATGATTATTAAAACGTGGAATCACTTTTAAGTTTACAGCATTAATATTATTCACTTCATCATTATCAAAACCAATACTTAAATATTGATATTTACTATCCCAGTTCTCAAAGAAGATAATTAATTCCCTGCCTTCAATATGATAGTCTATATCATATTCCTCTGACCATTGTGGTAAAAACTCTTGCAAACGTCTAATATATAATATATCCTCTACAATAATAAATGCTGAGTCTTGCTGATACTGATAAGAACTCAAAGCAGGGTTGATCATAGCTGTTGTCATAAGCATTCTATCTACTTCTCTAGCATGTATAAAATAAGCCTTCCCGTCATTTATTAAAGAACCCAAATCTTCAGGATAAATAGCTATCGCTGTTAGACCGCTCTCTTCTAAGGTGGACATATACTCCTTCTTATCCTCAATATCTAGCATTTCTATGGATTGATAATCCATAATTAATTCAATATTGTTTACAGAATTTTCTAGCTGATGTCTCCCATTAATAGAAACTAAAGAAGCTATAATAGCAAATAAAAAAACTATTAATATTATTTTTTTACTCATTATCTCCACGCCCTTCTTTTCCTCCTAAAATCACTATATATTCCGATTCAACTTTTAATTCAGTAATTTCAATTGGAATATCTAATGTTTGTAAGTCAATCACAAAAGCGAATTCTTCCATAACAGTTTTAATTAAATTTACCGGTATATTGATTTGTTCAACTTGTAAATCATTAGGAACAAAGTATATTTGATTTCTATTATTAAGCACCAGATTGCCACTTATTTGAAAATTAACCCTAAATTGCATTATATTTATTTCTCCATCTAATAACACTTGTTCAGAATTAATTTCTACAGAAAAATTACCCATATCAGGATATTTTTCATATAAATAATTATTCAAAGCCTCTTCTGTTACCACAGCCTCCAAATAAGTATTTACTCCCACAAAGTCTTTTCTAGACAAAACAATATCCCGATAATTAAGGTTGAATTTTTCTAAAAATAAATGATCATGTACTAAGCCCTGAGAACGAATTGATACATGATCCACTCTTCCAAATAGTATCTTAAGTGCTGGAAAAGAACTTATATTTATTTCTAAGTCTTCAATTACATCCGTCTCCTGTTCAAATATATCTACTAAAATTCTATTAGCTATACTAGGCAAATAAAGTTCTATTCCAATTAAAAACACCACTAAAAATATGAAAACAAGCAATAGCCAAAGAGAACGTTTTCTCTTCATATTTGTTCCCCTTTCAAATAAAGTAAATTACTAAGCTTTAGAGAAATTTTTAAACTCTAAAACTTAGTGTCAAAAAGTTTCAATAAAGTATTAACTACTATGATTTGATACTAGATAAGCCTCAATAAACTCATCAATATATCCATCCATTACTTTTTTCACATTACCTTCCTCTAAATTAGTTCTATGGTCTTTAATCATATTATATGGGTGGAAAACATAAGAACGAATCTGACTACCCCATGCTATTTCCTTATGTTCACCCCTAATATCATTAATCTTTTCTGCTTGCATTTCTTCCATTAATTCGATAAGCTTTGATTTTAATAACTTCATAGCCATAGCTTTATTTTTGTGTTGTGATCTTTCATTTTGGCACTGTACAACTATACCTGTAGCTTGATGTGTTATCCTTACAGCTGAATCAGTTTTGTTAACATGCTGTCCACCAGCACCACTAGCCCTATATGTTTCAATCCGTAAGTCTTTATCATCTATATCTACCTCTATATCATCATCAATTTCAGGCATAATATCAACAGATGCAAAGGAAGTATGTCTCCTACCTGATGAATCAAAAGGAGATATTCTAACTAGACGGTGAACACCACGTTCACTCTTTAGATATCCATAAACGTAATCCCCTTCAATCAATAAAGTAACACTCTTCACACCCGCTTCATCACCCGCTAAGAAGTCTAAAACTGTAATCTGATAGTCATTACTTTCAGCCCAACGAGTATACATCCTTAATAGCATTTCCGCCCAATCCTGGGATTCAGTTCCTCCCGCTCCTGGATGAATGGAAAGAATAGCATTATTATTATCATATTTTCCACTTAGCTTTAACTTAAATTCCATTTTTTCAATTTTGTTTTCAATATTATTTATTTCTTCTTGATAATCTGACCATAATTGAGAGTTTTGGCCTTCTTCATCCGCCAATTCTGCTAAAAGTTCTGCCTCTTCTAAGCCTTCATTTAAAGATCGAATCGCCTGTATTCTATCTTTAATTTTTTTTAATTTCTTAGAAACTCGCTGAGCTTCCTCCTGCTTATTCCAAAAGTCAGGTTTACTCATTTCTTTTTCTAATTTTTCTTTTAAGTCATTTAAATTAGCCAAGTCAAAGTGAATCACTCAATTCATTAATTCTGTTTTTTAATTCCTTTAATTTACTAGTACAATCACTATTCATTATTTATCCTCCCTATCTTCCACAACACTTTTTATATTTCTTACCACTGCCACAAGGACATGGATCATTTCGGCCTGGTTCTACTGGTTTAACTACTGTTTGAACTTTTTCTTGTTCTTTGTTTTGATTTGTTTCTAGAACCCTTTTATCTCTATGATATTCTAAATTCTTTCGAGCAACTGGATCCATATTTAAAGAGCCCTCTTTCAACTCTATCTGATATAAATACTTAATTAGATCTTCCCTAATAGAGCTTGTCATCTCATTAAACATATCATATGATTCGAATTTATACTCTGTTAAAGGATCCCTCTGTCCGTAAGCGCGCAAACCAATACCTTGTCTTAATTGATCCATATTATCTAAATGACTCATCCATTTTCTATCTATTATTCTTAATGTAACATGTTTGCCTAGTTTCGTCATCAATTCTTTACCAAGAGCATCTTCTTTCTTTTGATAACTATTTTTACCCGTTTCGATTATCTTATCTATTATTTCCTGGCGAGATAAACCTTCTAAGTCTTTTTCCTTAGTATCCTTAAATAGATTATATTGTTGGAAATAATTTATAATTCCATCTACATCCCAATCATCATGGTGTAGATCCTCAGAAATATATAATTCTATAACATCCTCTACTACTTTATCAAACATGCCTAAGATTACTTCTTTTAGGTCTTCAGCAAAGAGAATTTGACGTCTTTGTTCGTATATAATTTTTCTTTGCTTATTCATAATATCGTCATATTCCAGAATAGCTTTCCTAATTTCAAAGTTACGTCCCTCTACTTTTTTCTGGGCTCTTTCCAGAGATTTACTAATCATAGGATGCTCAATAGCATCCCCTTCTTTAAGTCCTAACTTACTAATAATCCCACTGATATTGTCTGAACCAAATAATCTTAACAAATCATCTTCCAATGATACATAAAATTGACTAACTCCAGGGTCTCCCTGTCGTCCAGAACGTCCTCTAAGCTGATTATCAATCCTTCTACTCTCGTGACGCTCAGTACCAAGAACATACAATCCACCCAGCTCACGAACCCCTTCTTCAAGAACAATATCCGTACCTCTACCAGCCATATTAGTAGCAATAGTAACGCTTTTTTTCTGACCAGCATCTTTTATTATATCAGCCTCTTTTTCATGATTTTTAGCATTTAATACATTATGAGGAATACCATTACGTTTTAATCTTCTACTTAAATCTTCAGATTTATCTATATCTACAGTACCAACAAGAACTGGTTGCCCTTTTTGATATAATTCCTCTATGGTATTAACAGTCGCCTTAAATTTATCTTCTTCATTAGCGAATACCATGTCTGCTCTGTCATCTCTTTGTAAAGGTTCATTTGTAGGAATAACAATAACTCCCATACCATATATTTTAATAAATTCTTCTTCTTCTGTTTCAGCAGTACCTGTCATACCAGATAATTTATCATACATTCTAAAGAAATTCTGATAGGTTATACTAGCAAATGTTTGGCTTTCTTTATTAACAGCCACACCTTCTTTGGCTTCAATAGCCTGGTGTAAACCTTCGCTATAGCGACGACCTTCCATAACCCTACCAGTAAATTCATCTACAATTTTAACTTCCCCATCTGTTACAATATAGTCTCTGTCTTTTTTCATTAAAGCATGAGCCCTGAGAGCCTGGTTTAGCTGATGTGTAAGTTTGAAATTCTCATCATCATAAAGATTCTCAACACCCAACATTTTTTCAACTCTCTCAACACCTTCTTCAGTCAAAGTAACAACATTACTCTTTTCATCTATTTCAAAATCTTTATCTTTTACTAAACGAGGTATAATTCGATTAAATTTCGTATAATCTTTGGTGGATTCCTGCACAGGACCTGATATTATCAAAGGCGTCCTAGCTTCATCAATTAAAATACTATCGACCTCATCTAATATAGCATAATGAAGATCACCTTGAACTACATCTTCCGGATTCCTAGCCATATTATCTCGCAGATAATCAAACCCGAACTCATTATTGGTTCCATAGGTTATATCACAGCTATAAGCTTCTCTTCGTTGTTCAGGAGTCATACCATTTACAATCACACCTACAGATAAACCAAGAAAACGATAAATCTTACCCATCCATTCACTATCCCTTTTAGCCAGATAATCATTTACTGTAATAACATGAACACCTTTACCACTTAATGCGTTTAGATAAACAGGTAAAGTTGCCACTAATGTCTTACCTTCACCAGTTTTCATCTCAGCAATAGAGCCTTGATGTAGTACTATACCACCAATTAACTGAACATCATAATGGCGAAACTTCTCTTTAGTACATCTTTGAGCACCCTCTCTAACAACTGCAAAGGCTTCAGGAAGCAAATCATCCAAAGTTTCTCCTTCCTTAAGTCGTAATTTAAATTCTTCAGTTTTGCCCTTAAGTTCATCATCTGATAGTGCCTGTATCTCAGGCTCCAATGAATTTATTTCATCAACAATGGGCTGTAATTTTTCCAAAGTTTTCGTATTGCCGTCCTTAAATATCTTTTTAAATAAACCTAACATTTTATCACCCTCATTTATATTAATTTTTTAATAAACATTGTCTAATTAAGAGCATATAGTCATACAAAATATATTATAACATTAAATGTAAAGAATCTCAATCTTTCTGCTATACTCAATGCATACTTGGTGCTAAAGTATTGTTATTATCAGCAAAAAGAAAAAAGCAGGCATTCACCTGCATAAAAATATAATTATTGAATTTTTGTTTTTTCAACAATCATTTTCCTTTTTCTCTAACTTTCTTATATGATAAAGGTAGCCAAAATAAGGCATTACAGTAAATACTACAGACCACATAGAAAGAATTAAAAGAGCAAGCAAAACATAGTGGCCAATACCTGTTGTTGGTAGCAAATGAGGTACAATTGCTATAATTAAAATAAATATCAATGCAGAAATTATTGAAGGCTTTTTATATGTATGTCAATATTTTTACTTATATATAAAAGTAAATTACATAAAGCCAGATTAAAGTCATACCTTCCTACGAAAAAACTCCCGCTTTACACGGGAGCTTTCAAAAAAATTATATTAAAGATTATAGTCCCAGCTTTTTAGAAAGTTGGTTCAATTAAACCATAATCTCCTTTTTTTCTTTTGTAAACAACATTCACTTCTTCAGTGTTAGCATTCGAGAAAACAAAGAAATCATGACCAAGTAAATCCATTTGCATTACAGCTTCTGTAACATCCATCGGTTTAATAGCAAACTTCTTTGTTCTTACTACCTGAGGATTATACTCATCCTCTTCTTCAAACTTAGCTTGAAGAATTTTCTCTGTCCTTTCTTCCTTGTACTCTTCTTTCAATTCTTGCTTTCTTTCTCTTATTTTCTTTTTAATCTTAGTTTTATATTTACGTACCTGGCGTTCAAGTTTTTCAATCACACCATCGATAGATGCATACATATCTCCACTGACTTCTTCGCCTCTTAGTATCAAGCCATTTACATAAGCTGTTACTTCTACAATATGTCTTTCCTTTTCAACCTCAAAAGAAACATGTGCTTCCATTGGGTCACCATTAAAATACTTAGTCATCTTACTCAACTTCTCACTTGCATAATCCTTTAAAGCAGGTGTTACATCGATATTCTTTCCATAAGTCATCACTTTCATTATCCTACCCACTCCTTCCATAATCCTAATTGAATAATTTTATTCTTTTAGCTAAGTATTAATCATAAATTGTCAATACTTGCTATTAGGAAAAAGATTATCTATATTATAACTATTCGACAAAAAGACAATAGATTCCTTCTTCTAAAATTAGATATTTTTTATTATTTTAAAAAATGTAAACTAGAATACAAATTATAAGGAAGTATAATTAGCGAACGATCATTACCTAATAATATATTATCCTCTTAAAACAAAAATATGCAGAAAATCTAAGCTGACATATATAATTAGGCTACAGCAAAAAACCCTAATTGCTTTAAACAATTAGGGTTTGCTGCTATATTATAAAGACGTGACTTTCATTTATAATTTAACAACATTACTTGCTTGAGGACCACGATCTCCATCAACAATTTCAAATTCTACTTCTTGTCCTTCTTCTAATGTTTTGAATCCTTCGTCTTCAATAGCAGAAAAGTGAACGAATACATCATCGCCATCTTCTCTTTCAATAAAACCATAACCTTTTTGAGCATCAAACCATTTTACTTTTCCTGTAAAAATCATTATAAAACATTCCTCCTAAGTATTCTTTAAATGGGTTATTAAAAATTGGCCAATTATGTACCCATCAATTTTACTATAACACAAGGAAAAAACAATGTCAACCAAAATAGATTACTGCTATTTTAGCACTGTTTTATATAATATTTAATACGTAATAGCTGTAGCTACAGTTAATAAAAACACCTTATTAGCTCCTCCTACTTCCTTTAAAACCCTAGCCAGTTCATTTGCCGTAGCTCCAGTTGTCAAAACATCATCAAGCAATAGCAAAGTCTTACCTTTATACAAATTATTTTCTAAAGCAAAACTATCTTTAAGTATATTCTCACGTTCATGGAAGGCATAGTTATATAATGGCGGTGTTACTTTTATTCTTTCCACCTTTGAATTAAGTGGAATTTTTATCTTCTTAGATAAGTCCTGAGCTATTAATTCTGCCTGATTAAATCCTCGCTCTTTTCGCCTTTGATTATGTATTGGAACATATACAATTTCGTTTATATTCCCTTTTTGATAATATAATTGAAAAGTATAATATAATATCTCTCCTAAGGTCTCAGATATGCTTAGCTTAAGCTCATATTTAAACTTAAGTATTAAAAACTTTAATAAATCAGAATATAGCCCTGCGCTTCTTGCTTGATCAAAAGCAAAACCATTTTCACTACAAAAACTACAATACTTTCTGCTTTCATCAATCAAAGCACGGCCACAAGAAAAACAATAGTGTTCCAAAAAGGGGAGTTGACTTAAACAGTCACTACAAAGCCCAGTAATTTCACTAAAAATATAATTTTCATTACATTTCAAACAATGATTATTTTCAGGATAAATTAAGTTTAATAATTTTTTGAAAAATGACATTTTTATTAACCTACTAAATCTTGCATATTATAATTATATTTTATTTTATCTATTTTTTTTCTGGCTCGCTGTAGGGCATTATCAACTGTTTTAATACTAACGTCTAAATTTTTTGATATTTCTTGATAAGACATATTTTCTAAATATTGCATGAAAACATCTTTTTCCAATTCTGTTAGTTCTTCGTCAATTATATTAAATAAAATTGTTAATTGTTCTTGATATATATATCTGTCTTCTAAATTTTCTTCTTCATTAGCCAGCATTTCCCTAAAACAGCGACTTCCCTCTCCAAATTCAATATCTTTATCTATAGATGTAGAACTATTTAAAGGTATATGTTTTTGTCGATTTGCCCTTTTAATAGCTGAAACCATTTGTCTATGTATACATAGTTGTGCAAAGCCTCGAAAAGAAGCTGCCCTATCCTCTTGATAATCCCTAATAGCTTTATATAAGCCTACTAATCCCTCTTGAATTACATCTTCTCTATCTAAGCCTTTAATAAAGAAATATCTAGCTTTAGAATATACAATATCCATGTTTGAATTAATCAATAACTCAATAGCCTTACAACTTCCGTCTTGAGCTTCTTTGATAAGTTCTTCTTCTTGCTGTTCATTATTCACAATTATCACCTCATTAAAGTACTAACTACATTTCCTTATTAACTAAAAAATTGAAATAAAATATCAATAGGTACTTCTAAGTCTAGTAATGTTGCTATAAGTAACAAAATTATCAAAACATAGATTATATTTTCTCTAATTCTAAGCATATATTTCCTTCTCTCCTTTTCAACTTCTATTAGAACACTATATCATAAACAAAATTATATACACCCCCTATCTACATTTGCGTCCCTATTATTATTCCATTACTTATAAATCTATCAGCACTAGGTCTATTCATAGTAAATCCCCTAACAACCATACGTGCTGAATTACCCCCATCTAAATTCATACCATCATTTATTCCATAATCTTGCATAAAATTAGCTAATTCATTCAAGCTAATACCTATACTATAATCATTCTGCCTACCGTCAACAGTGAAAAATACCAATTTATTATCTTTAGTCTTTCCAACAGCAGTTCTAGGCGCTCTCCCAAGTGCTATATCTGGCTGAAAACGTTCTTCTGAAGACGTAATAGATATTTCACTATCTTTTATCAAAAGTGGCCCAGCAGCTATTGCAGTTTTCACATTTAAATCATCAAAATCCGGTGTAAAATTATTTTCAAGTATAATTTTATCACCTACTTTTACTTCATCAAATTTCTGTCTGGATGTACCATGAACCCTTATGATAAATCCATCATCTGGTATGCTGCTACCCCTAACATTAGCACGTTCTTCTGCCATATAGTTTATTTCTTTAACTAAGTCGTCTTTCACAATTAATTCTAATATCCCTAACTTAATTGCTGGAGCAGTGTTAGAATAATATTTATTAAATATTGTTACTTCATTTTCTCCAGGTACTCTATTAACTCCATTTACACTAATACTGCTGCCATTATGATTTATAATCCCTTCCCAAGAAAGCTGAGAAAAAACAGCTTCATTTTCATCAGTGAGTATCAAAGCTGTCCTATTAAATATAGGTTCAGATATAATCTCACCTTCTTTATAAATTAATCCAAGAGGTCTCCCAGAATAATGGAAATAGCCACCATTTATACCTACTAAGGCACCCTCTTTTCTGCTAAGCATCATCGAAAGATCTTCTAAGCCAGGAACTCTACCTTGAGCAAGAACTGGTTCAATATATATAAAGCGTCTATCTAAGTCTACTTCAACGAGAGTTATTACCCTTGGACCATACCAGGTAGTTTCTCTTATTTCTTTATACCTTAATCCCCATCTTATTTCTGCATTAACCATGGTTTGACGGAAAAGCAATTCTTTCAGATCTCTAAAATAAAAATCAGAATATATTGTATTTAAGATATCTCTATAATCATAATTTAAATCTGTAAAAACTCGATGATTTAATCTAAAGTAAAATAGTCTATTTATTGAGTATAATTGACCTTCTTTCTGCTTGTCTTCCATCACAATACCTTCAGTTCTTCGAACTGCAGATATAAATTCTTCTCTTTCAGACAAACCTTGATATTTACTTATATTTAAAGCCATTCCGTTATTATTATATAAAAGAGATAATATATGAGTCCGTAATGAAATTGCATATGCTTTTAATACTTCACTAGATACTTCTTGACCTTTAAATTCATAATCCATAATTCCTGCCAAAATATTTTCTAATTGTGTTCTATTTTCAATTCTAAGAATTCCATTTTCCAATATAAAGGTACTTTTACCTTGATAATTTTTTGAATCTATTTTAATATCACCTTTTATTGATAATTGATTACCCCAAAAAAGAAGTTGTTCTCTAGCATCATAAACATTTATTCTTACATCATCTACTTGCTTCTTTTCAAGTAACCACGGATTCCATCCTTGCTTCTTCAAATCATTTATTAAAAACTGAGCATCATCTTTATTGGAAAAATTTCCTATTCGTAGTTTATATAAGTCATCTTCTTTTATCATACTTAATTCTGAATACCCCATATCTAAAAAACGATTCCAGGCTTGATTTGCATTTTCCCTGACAAGTGAAGCAAAAATCTGAACAGTATAAAAAATTTCTTCTGTTTTTTCTAGTGAAAAACGATATTTTTCTCCAGCTTCTAATGCTATAAAACTAGTATTTTCACTTTCTAATATAAGGTTCTCTTTTGAAATTATATTAAATTCTTCTATTTCCTCATTCAACAAAATGTTTACCTCTTTACCTTCCTTGATAAATTCTTCCATGAAATGGGTAAAAAAATCCGCTAAGGAACTTGTACTAAACACCATCATAAATGCTATAGTAAAGAGTAAACAATATCTAAATTGCTTCAATATGAATAACACCTCCTTTATCTCTATAATATATCTTATTACTTAGATAAGCATTATATTTGTATAATAAGTAAAATAAATATAAAGTCCTATAAATTACTCCTTAATTGTTGATATAAACTCCTACCCAATGAATTAAAACCTTTTTGACTAGCAGCCACCTTACTCATCTCTTCATCTAGCATATCTGTAAATATTTCTTCTGAAAAACCTCCGTGTAATAATTGATCATCAGAGATTGTATTTCTCATACTTTTAAACATTTGATTCAATAATATAGATGTAAATTCATTTGCAAGCATTTTAAGTTTTTGCTCTTCTGCTTCAAAAATATTTTTTGAAGATAATGCAGCTTTTTGATTTGCAAGGTCTTTGTTTGCGGCTAAATTTTCGTTTAATTTTTCTATTCCTGAATCACTTATAGCTTGTGTATATGTCTGGCGCATAAGTTCAGTATTAATCTGCATATTTATCCCCTCTTCACAATATTTTATACTCTAGTTTTCTGAATTAAATTACTAGTATATAGCCAGCTTAAGCTAACGGTTTCGATAGTCTATCTTAATTCAAGTTTAGCATGTAATGCTCCCTGTGCCTTTATGTTTTGTAAAATAGCAATTATATCTCGCGGTGTCGCCCCTATAGTATTTAAAACAGCAACCAAGTCTTGCACTGAACTAGTTGAAGGTAAAAGCATAAAATATGCTTCATCTTCTTCAATAGTAATATCTGTCTCCTCAGTTATTACAGTTTCACCATCTGTAAACGCTGGCGGTTGTGATACCTGCTGACTACTATCAATACTTACTGTTAAATTGCCGTGAGCTACTGTAACTGTTGAAATTCTCACATTATGACCCATAGATATTGTACCAGTTCGCTCATTAATAATTACTCTTGCCTCAATAGCTGGCCTAACTTCTAGTTTTTCAACCTCAGCAATAAAGGCTACAAGATCATTTCTATAACTTTCAGGTACTTCAACAACTACCTCTCTTGAAGTTCTAGCATTAGCATATCTTTGACCAAATTCTTCAAACTCTTGATTAATAGCATTTGTTATATTTCTTGCAGTCTCAGAATTTTCATTATCTAATAAAAATACTATTTCCTCATTACTCAAGCTAAACTCCACTTCTCTTTCAACCATTGCTCCATTAGGAATTGTCGCTACAGTAGGGTGATTTTGACGTTGTTCTTGTCCCCCTGCTCCCTGTACATTAAACCCACCTATAGAACTAGGGCCCTGTGCAACTGCATATATTTCTCCATTAGCTGCTCTTAAAGGAGTCATAAAAAGGGTACCACCCTGTAAACTTCTAGCATCTCCCAATGAACTAACGGTAACATCTATAGTATCGCCTTCATGTGCAAAAGCAGGTAATACCGCAGTAACCATTACAGCTGCCACATTACGACTATTTATCTGATCTGCTGTTACTTCTATACCCATATTGTTTAGCATATTCGCATGACTAGTCACGGTAGCCCCATATCTATTTGAATCTCCTGTACCTGCAAGTCCTATAATTAAACCAAAACCATGTAGTTGATTCGTCCTAACTCCACGTATTCTAGTAATATTTCCAATAGAGACTAAAGGATCATGGCTTTCTTCAGCCTGTATCCCTAGAGATACCATTAATACAAATAAGACTAATAATATTTTTATAAATTTTAACTTATCATTCATATCTTCATCTCCTGCTAATTAGAATATCCAATTCAATAATCTCTGGAAAATATTTGGCCTTTGCTTAGCACTTACAACTCCCTGACCTTCAAACTCAATCATTGCATCTGCAATTTTATGTGATGATATATAATTATCTTCATCTATATCATCAGCTCTAATAATACCTGATAAACTGATAATATGTTCTTCATCATTTAATTTAACTGATTTAGTTCCTGAAATTTTAAAATTACCATTATCAAAACTCTCAACTAACTGTACAGTTATATCTGCACTTAATTGACCACTTCTTTGAGTCTGTCCATCAGCTCTATCTTGATCTGAATAAGAAAGACCTAAACTCCTGAGAAAATCAAGCAAACCTGTTCCTGCTCCACCATCAATTCTACTTTCTTGACTAAGACTAGTATTTGCACTGTGGGATGCAGCTGATGTCTCTTCAATTATAACTGTTACAATGTCACCAACTTCAAAGCTTCTCTGTTTAGCTTGATATATATTAGCACTTTCATCGTTCCATAGGGAACTTGCTTCTATAGAAACAGTATAAACTGTTATAAAAAACAATACGAAAACAATCATTAGCAATAAAATTGTACTTTTGTATTTCATTTCTTCAGCCCTCCTCGTTAAAAACTAGCCTGACTAAATTAGAATTTATAATCTCTGCTCTAAATCTATGCTTATTATTTATGTTTTCGACTGTGATATAATCACCTTTTCTTCCACTTTGTCTTGCTATGACCTGGGTACGCACCCTGATTCCACCAGATATAATCTCTGCTTGTAACACATCAGATGGGCTGACTATAATAGGTAATGCAAGATGATAAGTAGTTAAAACCCCATCTCTGGAAATCCTCCTTGTAACTATACCATTTCTTACTAGAGTATTATCCAGATCCCTAATTATATCTCCTCTAAAATCACTTAGAGCTTTATATACTTTGTGAAAGTCTTCTTGCTTAATCCTTTCGCCTACAGAAATCTCCCTTCTTGCTATAAAGACTTCTTCATAAATTTTTACTTGCAAACCCATATAAAACTGTCTATATAAAAAACCATCAACTATTACTTTTACCTGTAATGATATGTTTCCAAGGACCCTATTTGATGCTAATTCAAATTCTAATTCATAGTCACTATCAGCCAGGACAATCTCTGGGGGCATAAAACGTGGTGTTATTTCTACCTTTTCAGGATCATATTCTATTAATGATAATAAGAATTGTCTAGCTTCATCAATTAAATAATTTGTATCAAGAAGCCTTTTACTTCTGGTGACTTTTACAACATTAGCCATACTTAGGTCTATTAATTCAGGTTCAAAATTACTGTTATTAAGTATTAAATTAATCTGACTTTTTTGTACATGCCTAGAATACCCAGGCAAGAGAATTCTAATTAATTCTATAGAAGCAATCTTACTTCGATCCTCTTCTCTTGAAGTATGAATTTGAGCTATATCACCAAGAGTAACTGGAGAACTTGATACTTCTACTTCTGCTGGTATATTTATATTTATTTGCTCTGCTTTTATAAAATTAGAAATAGCTAGGGTCAATATGACAGTGATAAAAAGAATCCTAATAAGCTTTGTTTTCATATTTTACCTTTCTAATATGTCTTGCCTTTGTATTATGCTTAAGAAAAAGCTATCACTTTACCTATCAAAACAATCATCTTCTCAACTGTGTAGCTGTACTTAACATTTCGTCTGCTGCCTGAATAGATTTAGAATTAACTTCATAAGCTCTTTGAGCTGCAATCATATTAACCATTTCTTCTACAACTTGAACATTTGACATTTCTAGAAAACCTTGCACTATAGTGCCATAACCTGCAGATCCAGGGTTATTAATCATAGCATTCCCAGAAGCACCTGTCTCTTCATATAGATTCCTACCAACACTATTTAAACCTGCAGGATTAGAAAAACGAGCTAATTCTATCTGCCCTAATTCTTGATGAACACTATTTCCAGCAGTTTGAACCGAAACTGTACCATCTGAAGTGATACTAATATCAGTCGCATCTTGAGGTATATATATCTCAGGCTGTATAGGATAACCATCTGATGTGACCATTCTTCCAGTACTATCTTGTTTCAAAGAACCATCCCGGGTATATGCTACCGTACCATCAGGTCTAAGAACCTGAAAAAAACCATCACCTTCTATTACTACATCCAATGAATTACCTGTATTTTGGAGACTTCCTTTTGAAAATATCTTTTGAGTAGCAGACACTTTAGTACCATGACCAATTTCTATTCCAATAGGAACTTGAGCTCCCTGTGCGTTGGGGGTTCCAGCTTGATTTAAACGTTGATACATCATATCCTGAAAATTAACCCTACTTTTCTTAAATCCAGTTGTATTCACATTCGCAAGGTTGTTTGAAATAATATCTATATTTGTTTGTTGTGCTCCCATTCCTGTAGCTGATGTCCATAAAGCACTAATCATCCTTAATCATCTCCTTGTTTTTTTTGTAAGTAAATAAAGTTTTTTATGATTAATTTATACTTATTAATTTTTACAATAATCTTTTAAGCTGTATCTATCGGTCAACAGCTCATTCAGCCTCCTCTTAAGGTCCCGCTGAATTTTTGGACATTAATTATATCTTCTAGATACTCCCCTTATAATCCTGTTTTTTTTATTAAGAAATAAAAGGTATCATCCTAATCTAGCTATTGAATTTACAGCTTGATCTAAGATATTATCCATAGTTGTGATTACTTTCTGATTTGCTTCATAATGTCTAGTAACCTGTATCATGTTAACCATTTCCTGTACAATATTTACATTAGAATTTTCTAAATATCCCTGTCTTAATTGATAATTAGCCTCAATTTCTTCAATCTCTTCATTTGCCTGATATAAATTGTCTCCTACTTTTTCCAGCAGATTAGCTTCAGCAAAATCCACTATCTGAAAACTATCCCCTAGCATCTCTTCAAGATGAATTTGACCATTATTATCAATTGTTATATCTCTATCACTAATTGTCTCTAATGGACCCCCTTCCCCTAAAACAGGATATCCCTGATGAGTAACTATTATGCCTTCGTTATTAATTGTAAAGCTACCATCTCTAGTGTATCTTAGTCCATCTGGTGTATCTATTACAAAGAAACCAGATCCCTCAATTGCTATGTCTAATTGATTTCCTGTTTTACGCAAAGGGGCTTGTTGATGTTGTGTATAAGTAGATTCCAACATCACTCCAGCACCAGCACGTCCTAAAGGAGTTGCCTTATTACCTTCAATTTTATAGACTAATTCTTCTCTGAACGAACGTTGTACACTTTCGTCCCTTTTAAAACCGTTTGTATCTACATTTGCTAAATTATTGGCTGTAATATTCAAACGTTCCTGATTTACCTTCATTCCAGAAGCAGAAGTAAATATACCCTTAAACATTATCTGTCACCCCCTTTAATTAATAAGTATCTTACTTAATATATCGGCAATACTATCATTTTTATTAAATCTATAAGTTCCTGCTCTTATTCTTTTTCCTATATCAAACATAATAATATATTTTCTAAACTCTTCTACAGAAATTAGACCTTTTTCTTCTAATAAATAAGCTGCAGTTATTCCTGAACTACCTGCTGGTATATTCAATTCAATTTCTTCATACTCTTGATAATTGGATAATCTATTATAATTAAGTTCAAGACCATCAGTATTTATATTATTGATTTGTCCTACAGTCCTATCTCTAGATAATAAAGGTGTATTTAGTAGAAAAACACCTATAATCATAAAGGACAAGCCTAAACCTATTGCTAAATTATTAATTAAAAGATTCATCAATCCTTTATTGTTCAACATTTTTAACCTCTTTTCCATATAAGTTAAAAATTAGTTTAATTTCACCAACACCAATATCCATTTTCTCAGCAATCTCATTTGCTGACATACCGTCTTTGTATAATTTGAAGATTTCTATATACTTTTCTGGTATCACTTCTTCTTTTTCTGAGATATTTTTTGATAAAAGCTGGGAAAAAGACTCCTGATTTTTTTTATTTAAATCAAGGTAAGAAATATCCACATTAAAACTATTTATATTCTTCCTAAGTAACTCTTCCTTGCTTGAAATTTCATTTATTAAATTACTCATCTTCTTATTCAGCACTTCTAATCGTTGATAATTGTTTTCGAATTCTTCTTCTAGGTATCTACTCTTTTCAATAATTTTCACAACATTGCTATTAGTTATTTCATCTTTAGGATTTTTATTTAATAACTCTTTTAAAGGATAGGTATTGTTAGAACTATCTTCTGATATTAGCTGCATTCGATATACCTGAAAACAAGCAAATACTGTCAAAATAATACCTGAAAATATTAATACCCATCCCATACTATTTCACCACTACTCCTAGATTTTAACATCTATGATTCGCCCCTTATCTTGTGCCTTCTTAAGATTTTTGCTATCTACATTTTCTTCTGAATTAAATTCTTTTTTATTTTTTTCTTTTTTTGACTGCTTTTCTTTCTCACGATGTTTATCCTTTATATGAGACCGTTCACTAGCATTGCTTGAATTTACTTGTTGCTGCTGTAACTTTTCCTCTGACTCAGCGTTTTGTGCTAATTGTCCCTGTTGTTGCATATCATGTACATTACGCATATGCTCTATTCTTTCCACCTGTAAAGACATAGGAATATCAGTATTTGGGTTTATTGCTTGAGTCATCTACTTCACCCTCTTAAATTAAGTTGAGTAATTTCTCCCTCCTGCTCTAAAAACTTAGATGCAGCAGTTTCATTATAAATGTTTAATTGAGAATTGCCAATTATTATTTTTACTCCTGGATACAACTTCTTTTTCGCCTGGACAAATCCATTTTCTGATATTTTTAACTTTTCTTTTAGAGCAGATATATTATTTTCTTTTTCATCTTTCATAGACTGAAGTTGCTTTACCGTTTTTTGAAGTTGATAATACATAATCACTTTTTCTTCTGGCAATCCATTATTACTTTCTTTCAACTTTTCTAGAATTTTTAAAGCCTTAGTAGATTTAGTTAAATTATTTGAATCTTTTTTTATCTCTTCTTTCAGATTATTAATCTTATTTCTAATTTCTGGATCTACTCCTGCTTCTAAGTGAGTTGTAGTTGCTAATGCAGAACCTATAGTATTAGCAATTATTTTCTTTCCTGCCTTTACTACTCCACCAACCAATAAACCTTTTTTCTTTATCACTTCTATACTGTCAGCAGCTGTCAATTTACTATGCATTACTGCATCACTGACATATATACTTTTTTCTGATTTAACAGTTGCATTTTCAACAAATTTTATTTTAACATCACCTTTAGCCTTAATACTAGATTTGTTTTTACCAACAAATCCATGAGATACCACTACATTACCGCCTGCTTCAATATCGGCAATTGAAACATTACCTCTAACTTCAACGTTACCATCAGCCCTTATTTTAAAACCTTCAGTAACATTACCATTAACCTTGACATTCCCAACAAAATCTATATTACCAGTACTTAAATCTACATCTCCTCTAACTTCATAAACAGGTAATACCTCAACATTACCCCTTTCATTTAAAACAACCTGACCTGCTTCTTTGGCAATTAAGGTATATTCATCCTTAAGCTCTGTATTCTTTCCTTTAAGTATTTTCACGTCTTTAGGAATAGCAGGTTTTATTTCTTCACCAGTAACTGCCTTTCCTGCTTTGCCTGCTTCAGAATCTTTCTTAGTTAGTAAAACATCACCAGGTTGAACATTTGTTATTAAAGCAAGATCAAAATAATCTATACTACCATCTTCTCGTTCAGTGCCTATGGACTCTTTCTTTTCTTCAAAATGATATATCAACTGTGCATCTTTTCCTGGCACAGGCTCAATACCTTCTGCGATTAACACCCCTTCTGCCTTTTCTTTATTTTCAATTATCTTATTTAATTTTTCTTCTTTAATACCAACACTTATACCATTTTCACTTAAAAATTCATTTAAGTCTCTTAAGTTGATTTCCTTTCCTCCGAGGCTAGGAATATAACTTAGGTAAGCCTTTAATTTATCATCACTTACTTGTATATTAATTTCTGCATCTCTATCTAGTTCTTTTTTTCGTGGAGCAATCAACTCCCATTTATCTTCAGCGTTTTCGATTATTTCTTTTACGCTATGCCAATCTACTTCAACAATTTCTTTTTCATCAATGAGAGCTTTTACATTAGAATAAGTAATCTTTTTCCCTTTACCTTGTGCTTCTGTTATTTTAATAAAAATACCATCGTCCACTAATTTAATCGCTAGTTCACCATCTATATCTATTGAATCCATGGCTAAATCCAAGAACTTCTCATCTTCTTTTGAAATAGTATCCTCGTATGATACTTTGTAAATATTTTTTTTACTATTAAATAAAAGTAAGCGTTTCTTCTTTTTTATTAAATCAATACTGACATTACTTAGATCGATTTCATCTTGTTCCAAGACTTTTGACAGTTCTATTTTAGCAAGTTCTAAAGCTTCTTTTTTATCCCTGGCTTCTATATCTACTACCTTTTTCATAAAAATTCCCCCTTCGGCTAAATATAGTTAGGTTAAACGGAAATTTTAAAATAAGTAATCCTTATTTCTAGATAATATACCTCTTAATCTATTTACTACTTTTTTATGAAGCTGTGATATTCTTGCTGCTGATAATTCCATTATTTCGGCTACTTCTTTTTGACTTAATTCTTCAAAATAAATTAAAGCTATAATTAATTGTTCTTGTTCATTAAGCTTCTCAAGGGCCTTTCTTAAAAGCTCTTCTTTTTCCTTATGTTGATATATTGCGTCAGGACTTTTTTCTATATCTTCTGCTATTAGGTCACCTATAGACATATCACCAAATTCTTCATACAAAGAAACCCATTGAGAAGAGTAAATTTTTCGATGTAATTCTAAAATTCTATCTTTTGAGATATCGCTAGCTTCAGCTAATTCTTCAATGTCTGGAGATTTCCCGTTTTCTTTCCTCAATTTATCTGATAATTCCTTTAGTTTTTTTCCTTGACGACGAACAGAATGGGGAAGCCAGTCCAGTTTTCTTAAATGGTCAATGATTTCACCCCGAATTCTTCTTGAAGCATATGTTTTGAATAGAACTCCTTTTTCTGGATCAAACTTATTAACAGCATCCATTAAACCTAAAATACCATAACTTATCAAGTCGTCTTCTTCAATAAAATTGGGAACCATCATTTTAATTCTACTTGCATGGTATTTTACTAATGATACATATTTAAGAACTAATTCCTGAAATATATCTTGATCTTTATTTTTTTTATATTTAAGCCAAAGAGAATACTCGTCAGATTTTTTAAATGTCATTGACTAAGCTCGCCTCTTTCTTCTTGCGCTACTTCTAGGACTGTTGGAGATAAGGGAGAAAAGCTATCACTGCTATCCTGATTAAGCAAATCTTCGCTTCTAGCTTCATCGTTTTTATTTTTTCCTTCTTTGCTATTATTAATATCACTTCCACTTGCATCATCGCTTTTATCATTTTTAAATCGTGATTTTGATAAAATATTAAATAAAAAGAATACCGAAACATAAAATAAAGGAATAAATAAGATTACTCTTAAACCACTAAAGAATATTAAATCCAGAGGCCATGATTGTATTAAACCAAAGAGTACAGTAATATTAAAGCTTATGATTATCAGGAGAAGAATTGCAAGTAAGCTTAATTTCAACTAGAGTAACCCCCTTTTTCTCAATTGTCGTTGATAGTCAAATAACCAACTTATAATTTTTTCCTGTATAGAATGTGCTATATCAACATATTTTATTCCAACTGCCCTCATATCCTCTACGTTATATTGATTAACTATTTTACCGAAAATAGGGACCGCTTCTATCCCTGGTATATCTATATAAAATTCAATAAAACCTTCATTAGGGAACTCATCATCTACATATAATTTTAATCCTCCACCACTAATATCTAAGGTTTCACCTTTTTGAAATTCTCCTTGTTCATTTTCTAAGTCTTCTTTATTAAAGGGATTTTTAATTAAGCGATATTTTACTGTCTTTTTAACATCCAACCTAAAATATTCTCTTCTTTGTATTCGTTTCAAATCACTAATTCTTTCTAATTTAATAAGAGATACAGCTTGCTTTTCCCTAGCCAAAACCTTAGCAGCAAAAATGTAAGCTGCAGTTTCATCAGTAAAATATACACGTAGAATTTGTCCTTTTCGTAAAGGTACTATTTCACCTCGAGAATAGGGTGGTGATACTTTAAAAATATCTGATTCTATTTCAGAAACTTTAGAAAGGTATTTCCCTTTATAGGGTCCTGCTTCTACAATTATATCTATCTTTTGGTTTATTTCTAATCCTTCTATCATTGTGAAACCCCCTGATATTGTTAACATTTTCTTATTTACGATTAAAAATCCCAACAATCTTATAAACAAAGGCTTTCATTCCATTTGAACTGTTTTCTTCAACTTTATTTAAGATCTTTGCTGCCACATCTTTTAAAGCTTGAACAGCCTTAGTCTTTGGATAAGTAATAAAAAAAGGTGCCTGTTGTTTAACCGATTGTTTTACAGTTTCTTCATATGGTATGTATCCCATTATTTCTATATCTAATCGCAAATACTCCTTAATCGCCTTTTTCATCCTTTTTGCGACATTTTCTCCTTCTTTATAAGAACTTGTCTGATTAATAAGTAATGATATCTGATTTTGATATTTTCGCCTTGCCAAAAACTTGACCAAACTATAGGCATCCATAATAGCTGTCGGTTCAGGTGTTAAAACAATTAAAGCATCATCACAAGCCATTATAAAATTTGTCACACTTAAATGTATTCCTGCCCCTATATCTATTATTATTATATCATATTTACTTTCCATTTGCGAAGAAGCTTCTATTAATCTCTTAATTTCTGTCGAACTAATATTTACCAAATCATCCACACCAGAAGTTCCAGCTAATATATCTATATTTCCTGGTCCAACAATTAAAGCTTCCTGGAAGCTACACCTTCCTTTTAAAACATGGCTTAAATTATAAGTAGGGGTTATACCTAATAATATATCGAGATTAGCCATACCTAAGTCTGCATCTAAAAGCAATACTTTTTTTCCCCTTTCCTGTAAGGCCAATCCTAAATTTACAGTAATATTACTCTTACCTACTCCGCCTTTACCACTGGCGATAGCTATTATTCTAGTTTTATGTGCTTTTGCAGCCACTTTTTTTCTTAATTGAGTAGCTTGATCATTCATATAAATCACCCATTATATATTTTACTAGTACTTTAGCATCAGCCACTTGTAAATCATCTGGAACATCTTGACCAAAGGTAAGGTATGAATATGGCAATTTATACCTTGACTTAATGTTTATTATATCTCCATAAGTCATTGTCTCATCCAACTTGGATAATACAATCTTATCAGGATCTAATATAGAAAATCTTTTTATAATACTATCTATATCATTACTTTTTGTACTCATACTAATTATTAGATGTATTTCATCTATAAGGTCTTTATTTATTAGTTTCTTTAGACGTCCTATTTGTAACTTATCATCCCAACTACTGCCAGCAGTGTCTATAAATATCATGTCATAACTAAGAAACTTCTTGTATAAAGCCTCTTTCAATTCATCTAAATTATAGACTACCTGCATCGGTACATTAATGATGTCACTATATGTTTTTAACTGTTGAACAGCAGCAATTCTATACGTATCTGCCGTAATTAAAGCTACTTTTTTTTCTTCATCTAAAGCATAGCGGGCGGCTAACTTCGCGATGGTGGTTGTTTTACCTACACCAGTAGGCCCGATAAAAGCAACTACTCTTGGCAAATTAACACTATCAATTGGATGAGAATCACCAAGGAAATCAATTAATCTTTCTTTTACAATTTTCAAGAATTCATTTTCAGAATAATGTTTTTTATTAACTTGACTTATTAAGTCCCTTTGAAAGTCACTATTTACTCCTTGCAAAGTCAAATGTTTATAAATTAGAGCTAATTGCTCAGGTAATTCACGAATTATACTGTCTGATTTCCATTGATTATTTAATTCATTTATCATATTTTTTAAGTTATTTATCTCAGTTAATGTTTTTTCTTCTTCTTTTTTATCCTCTTTCTTGTCTTCTTCTAAAGCAGCCAATACTTCTACCTTAGTTTTACCGAATATACCTAATAGCCCAGATTTAAATTTTCTAGTATTTAAAATAATT
Source organism: Halanaerobiaceae bacterium ANBcell28 (assembly GCA_037623315.1). Lineage (GTDB taxonomy): Bacteria > Bacillota > Halanaerobiia > Halanaerobiales > DTU029 > JBBJJH01. The sequence goes on along the minus strand of JBBJJH010000005.1, from coordinate 90,362 downwards.
GCCTCCGGCCCTAAATCAGCTTTTACTTTAAAAATAGTATCTTGCATTGTGGATCCTATATATTTTTTTACCTTCACTTTATTTCACCGTCCCTATGACCTGAATATCTATCTGATCATCTAATTCATTATATGAAATTGTAATTAATTCTTTTATAGAACGATATGTCATCTCTTTTATTGGTCTTCTTAAAATTGGTGCTGTTAATAAAATTGCTTGATGTCCCTGCTGCAAGAGTTGCTGAACTGAGCTAGCTATATTTTCAATTAGCCTTTGTGCTTGAGAAGGATCTAGCGACAGATAATTACCTTGCTCTGATGATTCTAGATTTTGACTTAAATTATCCTCTAATTGTGGATCTAGTGTAATAACGTATAAATAGCCATCATTCTCTTTAAACATATTGCTTATCTGTCTCGACAGGGATTGACGTACATATTCAGTCAATAACTGAACATCCTTTGTACGAGTAGCATAATCAGCTAGAGTTTCCAGAATAGTTAACAAGTCCTTAATAGGGATTCCTTCCCATAACAAGTTTTGTAGAACTTTTTGTATATCACCTAATGTCATCAGATCAGGCATTAGTTCATTTACAACTGCAGGATAATCTTCTTTTATATTGTCAATAAGATTTTTTACCTCCTGGCGACCTAATAATTCGTAAGCATGTTCTCTGATTAGCTCAGTTAAATGTGTTGCCATAACTGATGGTGGATCAACCACAGTATAATTATTCATTTCTGCATCATCTTTTTGATCTTCACTTATCCAGATAGCAGGGGTGCCAAAAGCAGGTTCTTTTGTTTCTATCCCCTTTAATTCCTTAGTTGTAAGACCTGAATCCATTGCTAGAAAATGATCCGGCATAATTTCATACTTGCTTATTTCAACACCTTTTAATTTGATTCGATATATATTAGGTTCTAGCTGTAAGTTATCTAATATTCTTACTGGGGGAATTATCATGCCTAACTCAAGGGCAGTCTGCCTTCTAATCATAGCAACCCTATCTAAAAAATCTCCACCTTGATCTGGTAAGACTAAAGATATCAAGTTATAGCCAACCTCTACTTCCATTGGATCAACCTTCAGCAATGTGTTTATTTCTTCGGGTTCTGGCCTTCTTGTTCCAGCAGCTGCAGTTTCTTCTGTAATATCTTCTAAGTCCTCTTTATCTATATTACCTATCTGGCTTATTAAAACATATGCAAAGCCTGCTATTAAAAAAGCAAGAAATAAAAATGGTATAGTTGGTAGTCCTGGCATAAAGCCAAGGATACTTAATACAGCAGCAGCTATGAATAAAGCCTTAGGCTGTGCAGATAATTGAGCACTAACATCTCTGCCTAAATTATTCTCCGAAGCAGCTCTGGTAACTACCAATCCAGTAGCTGTCGCAATTAATAAGGCTGGTATCTGACTTACAAGACCATCTCCTATAGTTAAAAGAGCATAGGTTTGAGCTGCTTCAGCTATTTCCATTCCTTGCTGCATTGAACCGATAATTAAACCACCAATTACATTTATAATCGTAATAATAATACCAGCAATAGCATCACCTTTAACAAATTTACTAGCACCATCCATAGCCCCATAAAAATCTGCTTCCTGTCTTATTTTTTCACGCATATCTCTTGCAGTACTTTCATCAATAATACCAGCATTTAAGTCTGCGTCAATGCTCATTTGTTTTCCTGGCATAGCATCAAGGGTAAAACGAGCTGCCACTTCAGCAACTCTCTCAGAACCTTTAGTAATAACAATAAACTGTATAACAACTAAAATAAGAAAGATTATAAAGCCAACTACAAAATTACCTCCAACTACAAAATTACCAAAACTCAAGATAATCTGACCTGCGTAACCATCGCCTAATATAAGTCTAGTCGTAGAAACATTCAAACCTAAACGAAAAAGAGTTGCAAATAATAATAATGAAGGAAAAACCGATAATTGTAGCGGTTCTACTATATATATACTAACCAGTATGATAACCATTGCTAGTGTAATATTTGTTGCTAATAATAAATCCATTAGTATTGGTGGTAAAGGAATAATAAACATAATAACAATTCCAACTATAGCAAGTGCAAATAATATATCACTATTATTGTTAACTTGTTTTATTAATCTGTTTTCTTTCGGTACAGCCATGTATATTATCCTCTCTATTATTACATATATAGACTTCTGTAGATGCCAGGAAATCTTTATCTGTATATATTTTATGCTTGCTGTTAAACTCTATCGTTATATAAGTAAGCAAGGACCTCAGCTACTGCCTGATATAAATCTGCAGGTATTTCTTCACCAATTTCTGTGGTAGCATTCAAAGCTCTCGCCAAAGGCTTATTTTCTACTATCTCGATTTCGGCTTCTTTAGCAACTTCCTTAATCTTTTGAGCAATAAAACCTTCTCCTTTAGCCAAGACAACAGGTGCTTCCATAGATTCTAAATCAAATTTAAGAGCTACAGCTATATGAGTTGGATTAGTGATAACCACATCAGCATCTTCTACAGAAGCCATCATCCTATTCATACTCATTTCTCGCTGTATTTGTCTTCTTTGAGATTTAACATGAGGGTCTCCTTCCATTTCTTTATATTCTTCTTTTACCTCTTGCTTTGTCATCATAAGATTACGCATAAACTCCCATCTCTGATAAACATAATCTACAATACCCAAAATAATTAAAAATATTATAATATTTACTGCAATCCTAAAAATAAGATTAGCTACAAATATAAGTGCTGGCTCAAATCCCTGTCCTGATAATAATATGAGCTCAGGCCATGCACTCATTATTTGATTATAAGTTAAAAAAAGAATAATTGTAGCTTTTAATAATGACTTTATTAATTCAATCAAAGATTTTAAAGAAAAGAGACGCTTGGCCCCTTCAATAGGGTTTATTTTACTAAACTTCATTTGAATTAGTTTAGTGGAAAACCTAGGACCCACCTGTACAAGATTTATAAAAGCACCTAAGATAGCAGAAGCTATCATTACTGGAGCTGAAACTCTAGCTATAAAAAGTATCAAATCAATTAATATCGTATATGAATTATCTAGATTAATAGCTGGCAAAGTAGATAAGGACAAAAAACTAGTCATTTTTTCTGAAAGAGATTGAATTATATTAGCAAATAAGAAATAAAGGGTAAAAAAACTTGCTAATAAAGTAAATGCTGAATTTAATTCCTGACTTTTTGCAAGCTGTCCTTCTTCTTTTGCTTTCTCCAGCCGCCTGGGGGTGGGCTTTTCCGTTTTTTCTCCACTAGGACCATCTGGCACAATCTCTCACTCCTTTTTTATTCAGCCTTATTATTGAAATTGCTAAATAATTAAAAAATACTATCATCAAAACAAATTAAGTATCTTATAAATATAGCTTATTGAATCAGAAAAAAGTCCTTCAATATACATAAATGAAAAGTGAATGGAGAATAACAATAAAATAAAACCCACTAGTATTTTCAATGGTAAACCGACTACGAAAATATTTAATTGTGGTATAGTCCTGGTTAAAAAACCAAGAATGATATCAGCTATAAACAATGTGGCATAAATTGGTAAGGCCATTTTCAAAGCCAATAAGAATATATCAGCAGAATAACGAAAAACAATCTCATAAATTCTATAATTCAATGTACTGCTTCCAAGAGGAATTATCATAAAACTTCGATGTATAGAATTAATTAAAATATGATGCCCGTTGATTGCTAAAAATAACAAAATAGCTAAAATATTTTTAAATTGTCCCATTAAAGGCATTGTGTATCCATGTATAGGATCGGTTACATTCACTATTGCAAAACCCATCCTCATGTCTATAAAGTGACCAGCTAGTTGTATTGTAGTAAAGGTTAAAAGCAATATAAATCCAATTACTAAAGCAATTAACAATTCACTTAAAACCTCTATCAATATCAAGAATTCACTATTGGGCATACTATGACTCCCTGCTAATAAAGGCATAGTTATTATAGCCATAGTAAAGGATAAGCCTACTTTAATACGCACTGGTATAACTGAGCTACTAAAGATAGGTGTTATTAGAAATAAACCAGAAAATCTAATTAAAATAAGTATAAATAAATAAGAATAATTGCTTAAAATTTCTCCTAAAGTCATTTATAACACCTTTTCTGTAATCTAAATAGTAAAGCTCAAATCAAATCACAAAGCTTATTAAGATCTATCCAATATATTGAGGAATCGTATTAAAAAGGTTTACTACATAATCAACCATAGTTGATAACATCCATGGTCCAAAGAAAACTATTGCTAACATTATTACTATAATTTTCGGAATAAAGGCTAAAGTCTGTTCTTGAATTTGGGTTGTTGCTTGAAATATAGCAACTAATAATCCTGTTATTAAACCTAGACCCAAAACAGGTATGATAATCATTATCACAGTAAACAAACTTTCTCTAGCTATAGTTATAACTACTGATTGATCCACTAAATTCACTCCTTAATTAAAAGTCCTAATTATTGTCTCTATTAATAAATACCATCCATCAACAAGAATGAATAATAATATTTTAAAGGGCAATGAAATCATTACAGGAGGTAACATCATCATACCCATAGACATTAAAATACTAGCAACAACCATATCAATCATTACAAAAGGCAAATATATCATAAAACCAATCTGAAAGGCTGACTTCAATTCACTGATAACAAAAGATGGAATCAAAACATACAAAGGTATATCATCCTGATTGTTTGGACGCTCTAAATTGGCCATATTAACAAATAAAGCTAAGTCTTTTTCTCGTGTTTGCCTGAACATAAATTCTCTCAGTGGTTCTACACCTCTTTCAATGGCAAGCTCTGTGCTTATTTCTTCATTTAATAATGGCTGAAGTGCCTCAGAATTTGCGGTCTGCCAAACAGGAGACATTATGAAAACCGTTAAAAAGATTGCCAGACCAATTATCACCTGATTGGGAGGCATATTTTGAGTAGCCATAGCATTACGAATTAATGATAATATAATAACTATCCTGGTAAATGATGTTAACATAATTAAAATAGCAGGTGCTATAGATAAAACTGTTAAAAGTAATAGTATTTGCAAAGAGTAAACAAGATTGCCTTCTGATTCAGCCCCCCCAGAAGTGGATATATCTAAATTAATATCTGGCAATTGAAAAGGCTGAGCTTCTACTACTATACTAAAAGAAACTATAATAAGCATAAACAATATTATAGCAAATACTTTTCTAGAATTATTCATCTTTATCACGCTCACTCTTCATAGAGCCCTTTTTTTCTAAAAAATCATATATATAATCCTTAAAATATCTATTTTCTTCTGAAGTAATTTCCGTAAACTCATTAAGATCCCAGCTTTCAAGTACATTTAGATTTTGCTCAGTATGCCCTAATAATAATATCTTATCATTTATTTTCACCAAAGAAAGGTTTCGCTTAGGCATAATATGAACACTTTCTAAAATTTCTATATACTTATTGGATTTAGGTCCTTGAAGTCTGTTTTTCATAAAATATGCGAATAAATATATCAAACCTAAAACAAGTAGTAGATATACTGATATTTTTATTATTTCCCAGCTATAATTCATTTTTTTGCCCCTTAATATTTATAATATCTAATATTACAGTAACTTGTCTCTGCAAGTTCACAGATTATTTAAAGAAGATAATTTATACAGATTTTCAAGTTCTAATTCTTAGATATTGTTAATCCGCTCCATAGGACTAATAATATCTTTTACCCTAAATCCGAAATTTTCATCTATTACTACAACTTCACCTTTAGCAACTAACTTACCGTTAACTAATAAATCAACTGCTTCTCCAGCTAATTTATCTAATTCAATTATAGAGCCTTCTCCCAAATCTAGTATTTCTTTAATTGTCATCTTACTTTTACCTAATCGTACAGTTACCTGCAGTGGGACATCTTGTATTAGCTCCATATTTTGTGGTACAGTAGCAGGTGATCCAGAATCAAAATCAGGAAATTGAGCTCTTTGAACTCCTACTGGCTGATGGCTGACTTCTTTGCTTCTACTGGCTGCTGTATTACTGATTTGCTGATTAGGCCTATTTTCTTCAGCCTTCCTAACTTCTTCTTCATCTATCTTAGTAGTCTGACTTGTCTCCAATTCTTCTTCTGGAATTACATCTTTAGCAGTAAGACCACCGCTAGTTAGACTATTTACTAATTGTTTAGTAAATCTTAAGGGAGCTAATTGTTTAAAACTACTATCTACTAAATCCCCTATTTTTAATTGAAAAGCTGTCTCCACTAAAATATCTTCTGATTGAAAGAAATTTTGCCCATCTTCTATCGCCTCATCTAGACTTAAATGATGAGTATCTGGTGGAGAAATATTCACCATATCATTTATTATACTGGATAAGGATGTAGAAGCAGAACCCATCATTTGATTCATAGCTTCGCCTACAGCACTTAATCTAATCTCATCTAATTGGGCTTCTACATCTTTACCGTCACCACCCATCATCAAATCAGCAATTATTGACGCATCTTCTTCTTTTATTATTAATAAATTGGCACCTTCTAAACCAGCAATATATTCAACATTTACCAATACACATGGCCTATCATATTGCTTGATAATCTCATCAAAGCTAGCTACATTCACTGTAGGTGTTGTTATTTCAACCTTCTGATTTAGTATTGTATATAAAGCAGTTGCTGCTGAACCCATGGCTATATTACCAATCTCACCAAGAACATCTATCTCTTCAACACTTAAAGTATTTTCATTACTGTCCTCTTCATCTGCAGACTGATTCATTAAAGCATCTATTTCTGCCTGGGATAATAAATTATCATCACTCATTGCTTTCACCGTCCTCTCTACCTTCCAATACATCGCTAATCTTAACAGCCATTTGCTTGCGATGTGCTCCTGCAATCCCCTTATATTTTATCCTATCTCCTACTCTAAGATCTATTTTGTCATTTGCGGATTTATCTAATTTAATGACATCACCAGACTGTAAGTATAATAAATCTGTAACAGTCAATGTAGCACTACCTAATTCTGCATATAGATCAATTTTTGCTTTCTCAATTCTTTTCTTAAGGGCCTTAAAATGTTGTGCCGTTTGCTCCTGCCTTGTATTAGAAAACCATTGTTGTGCATTTAGTTTATCAACTATTGGTTCTATCATTATATACGGAATACATATATTTATTAAACCTTCTGCGTCAGCTATCTTTGCCTCTAAAGTTATAAGAATCGTCATATCATTACTAGGTACAACTTGAATAAACTGTGGGTTTGATTCTATGTCACGGAGTCTTGGTTCTACCCTAATGATATTCTCCCAGGCTTCAGGAAAACCACTCAAAAACCACTTAAATACTTTAGTTAAAACAACCTTCTCTATATCAGTAAAAGGTCTAACTTTATTAAATGATTTCCCTAATCCACCAAATAAACGATCAATAATTACAAAAGCAATATCTGGATTTATCTCAAATATAAACTGACCATTAAAGGGTTTTAAATCTGTAACACCTATAACAGTTGGTTCTGGCAATGATCTAATAAACTCGTCATATGATAATTGTTCTATAGATGCAACTTCAAAATCAACCATCGATCTAAGGTGTGTGGATAAAATTGTAGTTAGTAAACGTGCCATATTTTCATGAATCATCTGCAAAGTTCTCATCTGTTCTTTTGATAATTTATCAGGTCTTCTAAAATCATAAGGCTTCACCTGCTGAGTTTCTGTTTCTTTTTTCATCTCCTCAACATTCACATCTCCAGATGATAAAGCAGATAAAAGAGAATCTATTTCATTTTGTGATAGAACATCAGCCATTCACCACTACCCCCTTATTGTACAACCAATTGTGTAAACCAAATATTTATTACATCTCCAGAATTAAGAAGAGAATTAAGTCTGCTCATAAGTTGACTTTTTATAACTTTTGCTCCTGGTTCTTCGATATCTTCAAGTTTTTGTTCTCTTAATGTAAGTATTATTGTATCCTGTATTTGTGGACTTCTTTTTTCTAACTCTTCTATAACACCTTTGTTATTCACTTCAGCAACCATTGTTGCACGTATAATTTGATATCCTCTGGTTCCTGTTAGATTAACAACAAATTCTCCAAGATTATAAGTTGGACCTATATCATCATCTGTTTCTCTACTTAAAAAACTAAAGGGATGATTCTGACCTTCTTGTGGCATCATAAATGACATAAAAAGGTAAGAAAATAGTCCGGTAACAATTATTATAATGAACATTAAAAGTATAAGCATTTTAAAACTTAATGCATTATTCCCCTCTGCCATAACTATCACTCCTGCCATTATTGATTAAGTAAAACTATTTCAACGCGTCTATTATTTGCCCTGTTTTCCGCTGTATTGTTATCTAGCAATGGTCTATATTCTGAATATCCAGCTGCTGATAGGCGGTCAGCTTCTATATTATGAACTTCAATAAAATATCGAATAACATTTGTTGCTCTTGTAGTAGATAGTTCCCAGTTAGATGGAAATTCTTCATTGTTAATTGGCCAATTATCAGTATGTCCTTCAACCACAATATTGTTGGGTATATCATTGATAATAATAGCTATTTGATCTAAGATCTCTCGACCTGGTGATTTAATATCAGCTCTACCAAGTTCATAAAGAATTGTACCTGTTATAGTAATAACTAAACCCCTCTCAGTTATTTCCATTCTTACTCTATCCTCAATACCATATTGCTGGGCATATTGACTTATTTGTCCCATAGCCCTATTGAATATAGCTGTGTCTGGATTAAATTGTTCTCCTTGAGAACCTCTTGATAATAGGTCTTCATTAGTTATAGTTTGACCTCCATCCAAAACTCCTAATCTAGCTTGTAAAGCTGAAATAAAGCCTTCAAACTTGTCCAAATCCATTTCAGAAAAAGAATACAATAGTACAAAGAAAACCAAGAGCAAGGTCATCATATCTCCAAAGGTAGTCATCCACGCAGGAGAACCTTTCTCTGTATTTTCTTTACTCTTCCTGGACCTAGGCATTGTTACCCACCGCCATAGCATCTCCTTCTAACTCCTCTTCACTCTCGTTAGAACTAGCCAAAAAAGCAAAAAGTTTTTCTTCAACAATTCTTGGATTTTCACCAGCCTGTATAGATAATATCCCTTCTATCATAACTTCTTTCAGTAATATTTCTTCTTCACTTTTAACCTTTAATTTATTAGCAAGTGGAATAAATATCAGATTAGCTGCTAAAGCTCCATATAAAGTAGTAATTAAAGCCACAGCCATCCCCATACCAAGTCCATCTGCATCGTCTAATAGACTCAACATTTGTATTAGCCCAATTAAAGTACCAATCATACCAAAGGCAGGAGATAAAGAACCCATTGTTTCCATTATTCCACGACTCTTGGCATGCCTTTCTTCAAGAAAGGTTAGCTTTGTTTCCAATATATTCCTAACCAATTCTGGATCTGTACCATCAACAACCAGTTGAATTCCCTTCTGTAAAAAAACATCATCTATTTCCAAAACTTCTTGCTCCAAAGCAAGTAAACCTTCTCTTCGCGCCTTCTCAGCAAATTCAACTAATATCTCTATAATTTGATTGGAGTTCATAGTTGTACTTTTTACGGCAATCTTAATTAACTGAGGTATATTAGACAGATCTTTCAAACTATAACTTACCATAGTTCCTGATATGGTTCCCCCAATTACAATCAAAAAAGATTGTAAACTAACAAATATTATAGGATTTCCTCCCAATATAATAGAACCACCTAATAATACAACTCCTAATATAACCCCAATAATTGTAGCCAGATCCATTATTCTACACCTCTATTCACAAATATTTTACGCTTATATTTAATTACTTTATCTATTAAATCATCAAGATCATCAAGGACAATTATTTTCTTCCCAGTTGTTAAATTAATAATAGTATCAGGGGTAGCCCTAATTGTTTCAATTAATTCAGCGTTTATGATAATTTCCTCACCATTCATTTTTTTTACCTTGATCACTAGAACCACCCCTTATTATTAATCATATATTTGTATATCTTTTCTGTTTATCTAGAAAAACAAACGCAGTAAAGCGGTAATTAGATTTAACGTTTTAGATTTACTAGATCTTGTAACATTTCATCAGAACTTGTTATTGCTTTTGAATTTGCCTGAAAACCACGTTGTGCTGTAATCATTTCAGTAAATTCATCTGCTAAATCAACATTTGACATTTCTAAAGCTCCACCAGAAATATCACCACGTCCACCACTACCGGCAGCACCTATTTGTGCAATTCCAGAGTTTTGTGATGCTGCAAATAGTGTATCTCCTACTTTACTTAAACCAGTAGGATTGTTAAAGTTTGCAATTGCGATTTGACCAAGGTTTTGATTAATACCATTTGAATAGCTTCCTCTTATGGTTCCTGTAGAATCTATAGAAAAAGCATCTAAGTCACCTGACTCATATCCATCAGCATAAATTCCATCAATAGTGTAGCTGGAAGCCTTTTGTGAGATTGAGCCCTGTCTGTCATCAAAACTTAAAGCGATTCTCTGAGTAGCACCTGCACCTTCAACTGGATCAAATACTATTTCACTTTCAGCTCCACCAACAACTCTACCGTTGCTATCAAAACTTAAAGTTCCATTACCGGAAATAGAACCATCAATTGCTCCACTAATACCTGAAACATGCCAATCCCATCGACTGGAAGCCGTCATTCTAATTTCTTGTTCATTTAGTTGATCAAATACATCAGGGTCAGTTTGATTGATTAGATCTAATTCATCTAAATTCCAGCCCAGTTTTCCTTCAAAATTATTAGCTGACAACTCATTATTAACAGTTTCAAGAATTTCATTTGTATCCTGTTCTTCCCAATTAGCAGTTACTGTTAGCACACCATTTTCATATCTAGCTCTTGGGGAAGAAACAGTAGTATCATGTACAAAATCAACTTCCATTTTATCAAATTTTGGATCAGGATAATTAGAGTCCTGGAATACTCTAATCTCTTGTCCATCTACCATAGGTGCTGTCAATTCGAAGCTTGCACCAGCTAGGTCTGACACTTGAAGATCTGCAATATCAATACTTAAAGTTCCTGTATAGTCTTCATCCTTTAATATAGAATTAATCTTTTCTCTAATTTCAGTTAAACTTGGCACCTCATCTCCAGAGAAATTAGCATTTACAGTAATATTAGTACCATTAAGTTGAACGTCTAGATCAGTATCTTCATCCACAAAATCAATGGTGAAGTTTTCCATTCTAGGATCGTAAGTTTCTTGCTTTATCTTCATATCACCATTTTCGGCTCGTAAATTAGTGCCAATATTTCTTGTGAAGTCTAAATTAACTGTATGAGGATTTCCCAAGGAATCAAAGACATCTATGGCAGATTTTCTTGATACTCCATTAGAGGTTCTACTATCAAGATTTCCAGCAAACACCATCCTAGTAGTAGCTTCTGCTGGCATTCCTTGTCCTATAGGGATATTAATGTCTGTTATAGACTGATCAGTATTTATCCTACCATCATCAGCCATCCACCCTTGAATCTTATATCCATTTACACTGTTTGTTAGGTTTCCTGCGGTATCAAGATTTAAGGACCCTGCTCTAGTATATAAATTTGCCTGTCCATTATTTACTACAAAAAAACCATTTCCTTCAATAGCTAAATCAGTAGCAACTCCAGTTGACTGAAGATTACCCTGTGTATGATTTACATCAATACTACCAATACCAACTCCAAGTCCTACTTGCTGTGGGTTAAGCCCTCCCATGTCACCTTGAGGAGCTCTAGCTCCCTGTATGTTCTGACTTAACATTTCTTTAAAAGTAACTCTACTACTTTTATATCCAGTAGTATTTACATTTGAAATATTATTACCTATTACATCCATCTTTACCTGATGTGCTTTAAGCCCTGATACACCAGAATACATTGATCTTAACATATATATTGACCTCCTTAGTTTTAACTGGTAGACACCTCAATCATTTAGCATCTATAGGCCCCCAAAAAGGTCCAGCCTCTAACCAGTTGTTTTACATTTAATCCATAAATACAGCACTATCAATATTGGTAAAAACCTTTTCTTCCATACTCTTATCATCTACTGCAGTAACCACTGTCTTGTTTTGAACACTCACAAGATATGCTACATTATTCACCATAATCAGAGAATCCCTTGAACCCTTTTCTTCAGCTTTCTTTACACCGTCTGACAACTGGTTCAATTCTTTTTCCGATAAACTAATATTCCTGGAAATTAAACGATTTTGTGCGTGTTTCGAGAATTTTACATCACTGGATTTTTCTAAGTTTTGGCGAAAAACATCAGCAAAACTTCTTTGTCCTAAATTCTTATTTTGCTTGCTTATCTGCTTATTTCTATCTACACTTTTAGGTCTAATCGGCTTTATTGACTGATTAGCCATTAAGCGCTTACTCATTCTTTTTCACCTTCTTTCTACTAATAAATCCCTGTTATTTCACTTGTGTCAATCTTAAGTCCATTTTCGAGATAAGCAAATACTTCCCCTCTCTCAAAAGCTACTTTTTCTACTACACCACTTATTGCTTGACCACTATCAGAATCAATAATTTCAACATTCTTACCTACTAAAGCAGCTCCTTGACTTAAGGTTTCAACCCTTAGAAATTCTTCCATATTACTATTCATGTTTTGCATCTGTTCTAAAGAACTAAATTGTGCCATCTGTGCTATAAACTCCTGATTATCCATGGGAGAAAGAGGGTCTTGATACCTCATCTGAGTTACCAACAATTGTAAAAACGCATCCTTTCCCAATGTATCATTAACTTCTCTTGTAATATTATTGCTTGAATCATGAGATTTTTGACTGCTAGCTGTTTTATTATGACTTTGACTACTGGGAGAATGTTTCATATTCTGAGTTTTAAATACATTAGCTGTATCAACCATTAATTGTGCTATACTACCACTGCTCATCTTATCCCTCCTTTCTAAAGTTTACTTATCCTAAATAAGATAATTCATCCCAGAAGAATTATAAATATACCTATAATTTATAATTTGCGATGGATAATATCCATAAAACTCTTCTTCTTCTTGAAATAATTGATATATTTCTTTAGCAGTCATACCATCATATTGGGAATTATTTTGCCTTTGCTCTTCTTGATAAAAGGGATTATCCTGATTTTCTTGAGGATTATCTTGCTGTCTGTATGCTGATTCATAATTATCTGTTTCAACCTGAATATGATCAACACTATATCCCTGGCGCAAAAAATTATCTCGTAGTTGATATAAGTTTTGCTCTAATTTTTCTTTAACAAGGGAATTTTCTACATTAAAAGTCACAGTAACTCTCCCATTATCAAGCTCTAGATTCAATTTTACTTTTCCTAAAGATTCTGGCTCTAATTGTATCTCAATTTGATTTTTACCATCAGTTCTAACTGTATCAAGTTCTTTGACAACTTGTTCATATATTCCTTCTTGTCTTACTTCCGTATCTGAGCTAATATTTAATGTTTCAGACTGAGATTCAGTTTTTAATAGCTGATTAAAGTCTATATAATTTTCACTTTTTATATCAACTGCCTCATCTTCAATATCTAAATCAAGTAAATCTAAATTTAGATCAGATAAATGAGATACATCTTCTTGTATCGATATATCAGACAGATATGATATGTCCTGCTTATTCGATAAATAGAAGAACTGTTTTAATTTAGCGTCATGTAATGATCTGCTTTCTAAAGAAAACCTCCCCGTCATATTTTCTTCTTTTCTTTTTATACTCATTCTAAGGTTTCCGGGGATATTCTTCCTATGCAAACTATGATTATATTTTATTTTTTGTCTATCAACTATATCTTTATTGGACATTTTAGAAGTAACGTCTTTATTTATACTTAGCTTTTCTAATTGACTTTGCTCATACTCTTCCTCTGACATTTTAAGTAAATCAAGACTTTGTATAGTTTTATATTCTGTCTTATCAGTCTTAGATAGCCTTTTATTCTGGCTTACATGCCCAAATCTACTAGTTGATAATCCCTTAAGTTCTCCATCTTTACTCTTTAGCATCTTATTTTCTAATACTTCATTTATTTCTTCCCCTAGAATTTCATCTTGAAAAAGATTATTATTTAAGTCTTTTAAAGATTGCTCTTCAATTTTATCTAATAAATCATTTCTAGAACCAAGGTTTTCCCCTACTTGCATTAAATCCTCTTCATAGTAATTTACATCTAGAGACATTAGTTTATCTTCCTGCTTTATACCATCATCTACTTTATCAAGAGTTTCAAGTAAATCAAATACCTCTGGAACTTCCTTTAATGCCGATAATATTCTTTTTTTGTTATTATCTATTAAACTCATACTTCCTTCATCAAGTTGATTTTCTGCGATATTTAAAAGTTCAAAAAGCTGAGTAATTTTCGAAAAAATAGTTTTTTTACTATTAATATTCTCTGTTAGCATTTCATCTTCCATTGCAAAAACTTCTTCAATACTGGACGAATGATAGTCGATATTATTTAATGCAGAGAGCTTTATATCAAGACCATCAATATTCTCCAAGTCTAATATTTCAGGAAGAAATTCTTTAAATGACTGAAGTTCCTTTATATCTTCAGTAGAAAAATTAGAACAAAGCTCAAGAATAATGGCAATAAGATTCTCAGCAAAAAGTAAAAGTTCATCCTCATCTTTACTATCCATTTCTAATTCCTTGATATTTTCTAGACGTTTTCCCTGAATATCTTCCTTAGTAGAAAACTCGGCTAAACTATTATTTAAGTGATTTGCAAAAATATCGTTTGCCTCATTATCAAGAATTGTTCTATTTGGTTTAGCAGGATTTTGCCCCGAAAAATCTGTAAAAGTAACTTTTATCTCTCACACCTCCTTCTAGCAAATTCTTATTTTATAAACTACAGCTAGCTCTACTTACACCTCCCTTCAATGCTAAGTTAATTTATCGTAGTGCCCTGGAATAACGAGCTGCATCTTCTGCTGGTAATGAAGTAAGAATTTCTGCTGCCTGTTCTTCATCTATATTCATTAATAATTCTATAGCAAGATCATCATCAAGTTCTAAGAAAATCGGTGCAGCATCACGAGCACGCATTTCTCCATATATTCCGACTAACTTATCAAACTTTTCTTCTTCGCTGTACCTTTCTGACTGTAGAAGTTTAAGCCTTTCTTCCAATTCTTCAATTTTTTTAGTTTTTTCATTAATCATATTTTCAGCAAGTAAACTGTCCCTTAAAAGTTGATCCCTTTCCTGCTCCACCTCTTGATAAGTAAAAGTCAATTCATTAAGCTCTCCTTCAATTTCACTATAAGCTTGATTGGTTTCTACATAATCTTGCAAGAAGGGTGTGTTAGTAATTATATTTTCTCCCCAGGATCTAAGAGAAATGATAGCAAAAGTATTTAAAATCCATATAATAGCAAAAAGTATAATAAGTGTTAAAGTAATATATATAAACTTCTTCAATTTCAAACCCCCTCTAGCCCCTTCATATTTAGCGCCATTTCATCAAGTTCCTTCTGTTCCTTAATTAAAAATTCTGTATAGTATTTTTTATACTCTTTTTCTTTTATCTTTTCCAAAACTTCTTTTTTCTTCTTTTTTTCAAGATAATTTTCTCTTGATTGAAAGACTTCTTGTTCTTGTATTAACAATGTCCTTTCAGTCTCTTTAATTTTCTGACGGTTATTCTGAATAAAATTCCTATATGCTATATTTTCTTGCATAGACTTTCCTTCAGAGTCTCTAATACTTTGATATAACTTTTCTTGAGATTTTTCTAAAGAAATAATATTACTTTCAATTTCCCTAGCTTTTTTTTGTTCTGCTAATAATTTATTTTGAGCTTCTTCTTCTTCTAGTTCTCTTACCTCTAGAACTTTATTTAACTTAAATTTAAATTTCTTCATCTAAACCACTTCCTATACTCGAAGAAAACTTTTTAAATTTTTAACACTTTCTTCAAAAGCCAGTTCTTCATTAATTCCTTGTTGTAAAAATTTTTTCATATCGTCTATATTTTCTAATGCCCTATCTACATCAGGGTTACTGCCGCTTTGATAGGCACCAATATTTATCAAATCTTCAGCTTCATTATAATCTGCTAACATTTGTTTAAAAACACTTGCTGCCTCTAAGTGTTCTTTATCAACTATCTCAGTCATTACTCTACTCACACTTTCTAATACATCAATGGCTGGATAATGATTTTTTGCTGCCAAATGCCTAGATAAGGCTATATGTCCATCTAAAATACCACGTACTGTATCAGAAATTGGTTCATTGAAGTCATCACCTTCAACTAGAACTGTATATAAGGCAGTTATAGAGCCTTTATCGTTTTTACCAGTTCTTTCAAGCAACTTCGGTAATTCAGCAAAAACCGAAGGTGGATAACCTCTAGTTGCTGGCGGTTCTCCAACTGCTAGGCCAACTTCACGTAAAGCCATAGCAACCCTTGTTACAGAATCCATCATCATCAATACATTTAAACCCTGATCTCGAAAGTACTCTGCAATAGCTGTAGTTACATGTGCTGCTTTAACCCTAACCAATGCAGGTTTATCTGAAGTAGCAACCACAAGTACTGACCTTTTTAAACCTTCTTCTCCTAAATCTCGTTCAATAAAATCCTTGACCTCTCTACCCCTCTCACCTATCAGACCAATTACGTTAATATCTGCTTCAGTGTTACGGGCAACCATACCCATGAGAGTACTCTTTCCTACACCACTACCTGCAAAGATCCCTACCCTTTGACCATTACCACATGTTAAAAGTCCATCAATAGCACGAATCCCCAAACTCAAGGGTTCTTTGATCCTTTCTCTTAATAGTGGTTCCGGTGGTTGGGCCATTACAGGGACGTAATCAAAATCACTTCGTAGATTTGAAGAATTAAGAATAGGTTTACCAAGGCCATCGAGAATTTGTCCTAGAAGTGCTTTTCCTACTTTTACCCTTAGTTTCTTACCAGTAGCTATCACCCTGGCCCCAGGATTAATTCCCTCCATGTCACCAATAGGCATAAGCAAAACTCGGTTATTATCAAAACCTACAACTTCTGTACTGATTGTTTTCTTGGCTGTTTTCACCAAGCAAATTTCCCCAATAGCTACCTGGGGACCCTTAGATTCAATTACTAAACCTATGACTCTTGTAATATGTCCATAATTACTACTTATATCCACTTTATCTACTTGCTTGCTAAGATCCCCTAAATCAAAACTCATCATCAAAACCTGCCTCTTTTAATAACTCTTTTTCCAATAGTTTTAATTTGTTTTTGATTCTACCATCTTTTCCACCAAAATCAGTTTCAACAATACAGTCACCTTCAGCTAGTTCCTTGTTAGCAATAAATTCTAGATTCTGTCGAGGGAATGCTGACTTAAAGTCATCTTGAGAGATATATTCTAAAAACACAGGATTTATATGAACTTTTACCTCTTCAATATCGGCAACTTGCCCAAGCATCTCGATAACTATATTATTAATAGATTCAGGGTTGCTCATAAGTTCAGCATTAATAACTTTAGTAGAAATTTTAAAAACTAAGTCAATGATATTTTTTTGATTATTATCTATATCTTCATTAATTCTTTTTTTAATCTCTTTGATAATTTTTTGAAAATTTGTCGATAAAGCTTTAAACTCTTCTAATCCTTTAGCTTGTCCTTCCTGATAACCTTTCTCATATCCCTCTTGATATCCTTTTTCAACAGCTTGACCTTGTGCTATCTTAAGTTCCTCTTCGCTTTCTTTTACCATTGATGCAGCTGTTTCTTCAGCTTTTTTTATAATTTCTGTTGCTTGCTTTTCTGCTTCAAGTAATATTCTGCTTTTTTCTTCACTATAGTCATTATCATCTTTACTTAATAGTTTAAGACTTTTAGCTCTATTTTTTTTCATAATACTTATATCTTCTACTTTGTAAGCTCCTACTATCTGAGAGGCCTTAATAATGTTAGACAATTACTTCACTCTCCCCTCCTCTAGCAACAACGATTTCTCCACTATCTTCTAATTGACGGATAACGGTTACTATACGCTGTTGTGCTTCTTCAACTTCACGCAATCTTACTGGTCCCATAAATTCTATATCTTCTTTTAACATATCAGCAGCTCGTTTTGACATATTAGTATAGATTTTAGATTCCACATCTTCACTAGCAGTCTTAAGTGCTAAGGCTACATCATGTGTATCTACCTGACGCATAACCAATTGAACTGCTTTATCATCGAGTAACATGATATCTTCAAAGACAAACATCCTTTGCCTAATCTCGTTTGCTAACTCTGGGTCTTCTTCATCTAGTTTATCCAGAATATTCTTTTCAGTTCCTCTATCCACAGAGTTTAAGATATCAACTATCGAATCAATACCACCTGTACTTGCATATTCATTACTCACAATTGATGACAGTTTCTTTTCTAATATTGCTTCTACATCTTTAATTATATCAGGTGAGGTTCTATCCATAATAGCAATTCGTTTAGAAACATCTGCTTGAATATCTTGTGGCAATGATGAAAGCACATGTGACGCTTTAGATGCTTGTAAATATGCAAGAATCATAGCGATAGTCTGAGGATGCTCCCCCTGTATAAAGTTAAGTAGTTGAGCAGGATCTGTCTTACGTATAGCATCAAAAGGCCTAACCTGAAGTGTTGCAGTAAGTCTTTCTAGAATCGTTTTCGCCTTATCTTTTCCTACCGCTTTATCCAAAACTTCCCTAGCATATTCTATTCCGCCTCTATTTATATAATCTTTAGCTTCTAAAATTTGATGAAACTCTTCAAGAACATCATATTTTACATTAGAATCGACTTTTTGCATATTAGCTATTTCTAATGTTAATTCTTCTATTTCTTCATCACTTAAATGTTTGAAGATCTGAGCAGAAAGATCAGGTCCTAGTGCCACTAGTAATATTGCTGCTTTGTTTTTTCCACTTATTTTTCCGACCATTCTATCATCTCCCTGTTATCAATCCTCTGTTAACCATGTTTTAAGAAGTTGAGCTACATCTTCTGGTTTTTCTCCTACGGTTTTTGCTATGTTTTCTCGTAACTGAATTCTTGCTTTTTCTTCTTCTGTAAGACCATTACTAGCTGCTACTTCTTTTTCAAGATCTTCATCAACAGTAAAGTCTATTGCCTTACCAGGAATAACTTCCTCTGATACAGGATCTACTGAACGTTTAATAAATATAAATAAAATTAATAAAACAATTAATGTCAGGGCAATAAGAGCAGAATATAAGTACATACTTGAACGCTCAGCTTCCAATGAAGCAGCTTCAGCTCTCGCAATTTCTTCCTCTAATGAACGATCAAAAACAAGATTACTAACAGTAACAAGATCTCCTCTAGATTGCTCATATCCTATTGCTGCTCTAACTATTTCTTCGATACCAGTTAAATCAAGATTAGGATCATCTTGATTTAAAACAACTGCTACGCTAATTCTTTCTAATTCTCCAGGTGCATATACACGTCTCTCGATTCTTTCATTTATTTCATAATTAGTAATTGTATCTGAACGTTCAAATTGGCTTTGTGACCCATCCTCATCAAGATATTGATATTGGGGCAAATTGTTCTCAGTTCCCGGAACACCTCCAAGAGCACCATCGTTACCTTCATAATATTCGTACTCTTCCTGTCTACTTCTAGCAATACCTTCATCTCCAACTACAGGAGAAAATTCACGACTTTCTACTTCCCGTTGATCAAAATTCAACTTTGCTTGTACTTGAATTGTAAAATTATCAGGCCCTAGAATTCTACTTAATAACAAACGCAAATCCTGTCTTAAAGCTTCTGCAAACTCTCTCTCTATATCAAATCGATTCATTCTCATAGTATTATAAGGATCATTGCTGCCAGCTTGTAATACAGCTGATAATAAATTTCCTGCCGTATCTACAATAGTGACCTTATTTTCACTCATCCCCTGTACACTACCAGCGACGAGATTGCTAATTGCTCTAATTTGAGCTTCATTTAGATTCCGACCAGGAGCCAATCTAAGTAATACAGATGCCTCTGCTTCTTGTTCATTTTCAAGAAAAATACTTTCTCGAGGTGCAGTTATTTGTACTCTAGCATAATCAACGGAATCCATGGCCTGGATAGAACGACTCAATTCACCACTAATTGCTCTGTAGTAATTTACTCTACGTTCAAAATCTGTAGTTCCAAAACTACTTTGATCAAATATTTCAAACCCTACTACTCCTTGAGATGGTAAGCCTTGACCAGCCATATCCAACCTGGTTCTATGCACCATATCAGAGGGAAGCATAATAGTACGACCATCATCCTCTAATCTATAGCTAGCATTAGTATCTTCCAACCTCTGTATAATAGTATCAGCATCTCTTGGATCTAAATTACTAAACAAAACTTGATATTGAGAGCTACCACTAACGAAGATTATATATGTCAAGGCTAAAAACACTAGTGCTGTTATAAGAACTATAATCCAACGTCCTGTGGAATTTATTTTGCTCCATTGTTCTTTAAACTGATCAATATATGGTTTTAAAAACTCAGACATAATAAGACCTCTTTCAATTATCAATTACAAAACAAATTTGCTGAAAATGATATTAAATTTAAACTATATCTGCATGCGCATTATTTCATTATAAGCTTCAAGTACCTTATTTTGTACAGTTAAAGTCATATTTAAAGCAAGATTAGCTTTCTCTGTTGCTATAGTAAGCTTATGTATATCCTCTAGCTCACCAAGGGCAAAAGCCTCTGCCAATTTATCAGCATTTTTTAATAAATCATTAGTTCCATTAATACTGTCCTTTAGTACATCAATAAAAGATGACTTGTTTTCTGTTTTATTATTATCATTATTAAAAGAACTTAGTTGATTATATCCATTAATAGAATTAATCATCTAATCACTCCTAACCTCTTCCTATTTCTAAAGCCTTCATAGCCATATTCTTTTGTGTATTTAAAGCTGTTACATTAGCCTCATATGCCCTGGAAGCATCAATCATATCAACCATTTCTAATGTTATATCCACATTTGGCATTTCTACATATCCATCTTCATTAGCATCTGGGTGAGTAGGGTTATGAATTAGTTTAAAAGGCTTTTGGTCTTCAACAATTGAAGATATTTGAACTCCATTTTCTTTACTAGAGTTCATACTTCTACTTAAAGCAGAAGTAAAATTATTAGCACCACGTTCTTGGAAAACTGGCATTTTACGACGATAAGGACCTCCATCTTCGGTACGAGTAGTGTCAACATTAGCAATATTATTAGAAATTATATCCATCCTTTTTCTTTGAGCAGTCATTCCAGACGAACTTACATCAAAACTTCCAAACATTTTTACCTACCTCCTTTATCTATTACAGCATTTAAAAATTTAAAACGATCATTGACTTGTTGCACCAAAGTATTGTAATAAATATTATTTTTGGCTAATTCCGACATTTCAGCATCTACCTCAACATTATTTCCATCATTTCTAGCACTTGTATTTGCTTGCTGTATTTTCCTGAATTGACTATTAGTAGATTTAAAAGAAATATGCTTAGGATTTGTATTCTTCAAAGCCTTTCTTCCACTTTGCTTGGTCTCATTTCTTAATACTGAAATAAAATCTACATCTTTTCGCTTATAATTAGGTGTATTAACATTTGCTATATTGTTACTCAACGCCCTCTGTCGTTGACTAGAACCATCTAATCCTTTTTGTAAAAAATTAAGAAAAGTAAACATTGCTCACCCTCTCTCACTAAATACTATTTTTCTCAAGTAAAGTTATCATATTGATTCAGCTAAGCACTAAGTATAATACTTAATTATATCTATGTAAGCTTACTAACTGCTTCAATAACTCTACTTTCTTTAAAAGGCTTAACAATAAAATCTTTTGCTCCTGCTTCAATAGCTTCAATGATCATTTTTTGCTGTCCCATAGCACTACATACTATAATCTGTGCATTAGGGTCTAAACCTTTGATTTTTTTAATCGCCTCAAGTCCATCCATCACTGGCATAGTTATATCCATTGTCACTATATCAGGAGTTAGATCTTGATACATATCTACTGCTTCCTGCCCGTTTTGCGCCTCTCCAACTACCTGGTAATCTTCTTTAAGTATATTTCTTAAATTTAAACGCATAAAAGCAGCATCATCAACTATCATTACCTTTTTCATTGTGTTACCCTCCTTTTATACAATTATCGCGCTTTTTCCCTTTTTTATTACATTTCTCTCTTTATAGCTTAATTCCTGCAAGATTAATTTAGAAAGTTTTGTTATAAAAATATAAATAATCTCATAGCGCTAATCCCTTTATTACTGATAATACACAGCTATATAGAATTATCTCTTTCACTAAAATAATTCTCCATTTTCGACAAAATACCTTTAAAATTTACTTTTTATATCAAAAAATTAGTGAAAAAGCCCTATCCTTTTTAAAATAAGGAAAGGGCTTAATTTTAATTTTTGTTTTCAGCGAAAAGAATTTGAAAAAAAGATTCAAGCCATTACAAACTTGGGTGTTTTTACCATAACTAAAATCTAACTTTCTGCAAACGTGCTACTCTTTCTTCAATAGGAGGATGAGTACTAAATAGTTTGCCCATACCCTTGGCAGACAAAGGGTTTAAGATAAACATATGAGAAGTTGCCTCATTTACCTGCATAGGTCTAGCTGAAACCTGTCTTTGCATTTTTAATAAAGCATTTGCTAGTCCATCTGAACGACCTGCAATTCTAGCTCCAGTTTCATCAGCAACATACTCACGAGAACGGGATATAGCAAATCGTATCACCATAGCAGCAATAGGAGCTAAAATAACAGCTATCAAACTTAATAATGCTGCAGCACCACCGCCATTATTACTACTTCTACGACGGGCACCACCAAACATCATTCTATAACGACCCATACGAGCCACAAAAGTCAAGACTCCTGCCATAGTTGCAGCTATTGTACTTATTAAGGTATCTCTGTTTTTAATATGAGCTAACTCATGAGCAATAACACCTTCTAACTCTTCATCACTTAAAAGATTCATAATTCCTTCTGTAACTGCAACAGCAGCATTCTTAGGATTACGACCTGTAGCAAAAGCATTCGGCTGTCCTGATGGTGTTAGATATAAGTCAGGCATAGGCATCCTTGCCCTTTGGGTTAATCTACGTAGCATTTCATATACATGAGGAGCTTCTGACTCTTTTAAAGGTCTTGACCTGGTCATCTTAATAGCTATTTTATCACTATACCAGTACGAAAAAAAGTTAATAGCAAAAGAAAAAATAAGTGCCATCACTAAACCCTGTTCACCAGCAATTGCCCCTCCAAGCACAACTAATATAACTGTAAGTAAGGTCATTAATATAAATGTTTTAAATCCATGCATTTAACTCTCTCCTTTCATTTGTATTATAATTGAATATCTTTTTCTCTATATAATTATACTCTTATATTGTAACCCATCTATTTTTTTTTAACAAGTAGCAAGACTCTTTTTTAATATTCTTTTAATGAAAGTCGAAAGTAAGCTAACCCCATTTGCTGTTTTTCAATAAAACATCTTCTAAGTAAATTAATGATTTAGATTGACTTTTTCGCACTGGTTTTTTTTACATATTAAGAAAGTTGAGTTTAAATATAAATGTGTTATAATAATATGGGTGTAAAATCATAACATACTAAAAAGGAGTGCATCTATCATTTCAGCATTATTAGATTCCTTAATTAAAAGAAATAATTTAGCAGAAATCAGTCTATCAAAACAGTTTTATTTCTTTGCGCCAATGGCCGCTACATCTATTTTAATGATTATAACACATAATCTGTTTAATGCTGGCCTCGCTCGTTTATCTCGACCAGAAATTTATCTGGCTGCTTTTGCTGTAGCCAAAAGTTTAGTTCATTTTATTGAAAGTCCAGTCATGATGGTAAGACAGGTTGTCTCTACATTAATTCATGACGCTCAAAACTATCAGACAGTAAAAAAATTCATGTTAGGATTAGCCTTAGTTTTATTTCTAGTATTGGGATTAACCCTTGTAACAGGTGGAGCACGCTGGATTTTTTCTACTATTATTGGTGTGCAAGAAGAAATACTAGATGAAGCAATAATCATTTTCTCAGTACTAATATTCTTTCCTTTTGCTGCTGGTTTACGGAATTTTATGCAGGGAGTTGCTATCAATTTAGAAAAAACTCCTTTATTTACTGTAGCAACATTAATAAGGATTGCTTATGTTTCCTTGCTGGTAGTTAATATTGAAAGAATTACTCTATTACCTGACGGTATTATAGCAGGACTTATGTTCTTCGGTGCAGTTATGATTGAAGGAGTGGTTTTATTAATTGCTTTAAGTTATAAAAGTGGTGGTTTAGCTTTAGCTCACGAAAAGAAACTTAAAAAAGAAAAATCGATTAGTCATAAATTAAATAATCGTATAATTATGAGTTTCTTTGGACCGCTGATCTTAACTTCTTTTATGCATAATGTAGCCAATCCTATAGTCAATATTGGTCTCGCTAGAACTCCAGGTCCAGAAATTGCAATATCAACATATGCGGTTGCCTGGGGCCTTGGCATGATAGTTATTAGCCCTATGTTTATGTTTCACCAGGTAGCAATAAAATACATTAATGACGATCCTAAAAGTATCTTAGCCGTAAAAAAATTTGCTATATTATTAGGTTCACTATCTACTTTAATAATGGCTATACTTGCCTTTACTGATATTGGTCTTTTTATATTAAGAAACTGGATTGGTGCAACAGAAGAAATAAGCATACTATCTATGGATGTCCTAAAGCTTATGATATTCTTACCTGCAATTATAACTATTCGAGAATATTATTGGGGATTTTTAATGAAAAAAAGATTCACATCATTTATAACGAAAGGTAAAATAGTAAACCTTTTGACCTTAGGAATTTCAATTATTATATTGATACTTTTCACACCTGCTAACCCTGCACTTTTAGGACCAATAGCAATTCTCGTTTGCGAGAGTTCAGAATTAGCCTATCTATATAGAGTAAGCCAGAGATTAAAGAAAGTTACTCTATAAACGGACAAACTGTTTTATTGTATATTAATTCTTTTTATGTTAAAATATATTCAATGTGTATAGAAAACTAAATTAAGTAAGGAGTTAAAAAAATGACTTATTTACAAGCTATCATTTTTGGTCTTATTCAAGGAATCACAGAATTTTTACCTATTTCAAGTACAGCACATATTATTATAGTTGAGCTACTTATGGGCTTTGATTTCCCTGGCCTTGCATTTGAAATATACCTTCATTTAGCTTCGGCACTGGCTGTTATAATTTACTTTTATCGTGATTTATATGAAATCATACGAGGTTTTATTGCTTATATTATTAAAAGGAATAAAAAGGACAAGGTCTCTTTCTATTTTGCTATTTATATTATTATTGCAACTTTTATAACAGGCTCTCTAGGGCTACTTTTGAAAAATTCAGTAGTGGACGTAATGAAAACACCCTATTTTATGGGTTCAGCTTTAATCTTTACAGCATTCTTCCTTGTCTTTATAGAAAGAATGCATGAGTATGGAAATATCGAAGAAAAAGATATGACTTATCGTCATGCTATTATTGTAGGACTAGGCCAAACTCTAGCAGTTTTGCCTGGAATTTCTCGCTCAGGAACTACTCTAGTCGCTTCATTGTGGTCTGGACTTTCAAGAGAGACAGCAGTACGATATTCTTTTATTTTAGTTATCCCAGTTATACTAGGCTCTACAGTACTTGCAGTAGGCGAGATTGGTAGTGGAATGTGGTCATCTATTGGTACAGGACCTTTAATCGTATCTTTCCTTTCTTCTTTCATCTTTTCTATAATAGGTATTGTATGGCTAATTGATATACTTCGTAAAAGTCGACTTATTTATCTAGCAGTCTACTGTTTTATTGTAGCAGGTTTATTATTTGCATATGCTAATAGCTTAGTGTTATAAGGTTTATAATCAAAAACAAAAGGGGCTGTCTCAAAATGAGACGCCCCTTTTTATTTTATCCATTTACAGTAATTTGTTTTTCGCTTTCTTTTTCCTGTTTCCCATTTATAATTTGCTGCCAGGTTTTTAATAATTCCAAGATCATATTTTCAACAACTTTAATTTGCTCAACATCTTTCTTTATATTTGCCTGTAATAGTTGATAATTCATAAATTCATATAGACTGTATAGGTTTTTTGCTATATTACCACCCTGCTCCATGTCCAGTGTAGCCATTAATTCGTTTATTATATCTTGCGCCTTTATAATATTAGTATTAGCCAGCTCTAGTTGATTCTCTTCTATACCTTTTTGGGCTATATTTAAAAACTTTATACAACCCTGATAAAGCATTATCAATAGTTTCCCTCTATTGGCTGTTCCAACCTGAACTTGTTTATATTTTTGATAAACTCCTTGATTTTGCATATTATCTACCCCCTATTGTTTCTATAAAAACAAATCTTTTACATCTACTTTTACATACATTACACTTAATTTTACTAATCCTATATATTAAATCATAGTAAACTTATCTTTAATACTAATTTTTTTTATCAAGAAATGTACCACCAGTTCGAATAGGTTCTTTATGATAATTGGATGTAGCTTTTTTTCCTTTGTTTACTTTAAGTAAATTTTGCTTCACTTCATCAATTTGTTTAGTAAAATCTTTTTTTAACTCATCTTCAGTATCTTTAATTCTCTCCAATAGCTCTTTTATATATTTGGTTTTCTCTTGTAGATCTATTAGAAGATTTTTATCACCTTTTATTTGGCTTATTTCTTCTACCCCGTAATTGGTCTTTAAAGCTTCAAATTTTTCAATGAATTTTTTATCTAATTTATCAATTTCTAAAAGGATAGTTTTTCTTTCTCCTAGTAATTTTTCCACTTTATCTAAATCCTCTTTTTTTACAGCTATATATTCCTCTTTTGTTAAGTCTAATACTTCTTCCAGAAAACTTGTTTTTTTTCGCATATAATTAATTAAACTTTCTATATCTTTATCAGGATTCATTAATAGCCACCTTTCAATTACATCATTCCACCACCTAATTGAGCTGTTAACCAATCAGACTGAGCGTACATCTCAGAAAGTGCACTTTCCATACGGGTAAACATACGATAATAATATTCCTCCTGTCTGCTTATCGTATCAAGAAGACTGTTGATACGATTATCATAACCAATAATCTCTCGATTAATTGAATTATTTATTTCTGAAGTATCACCTTCTATACCAGCCTTTTCTAATAAAAGACCCTTTCTACCATTATTATCTCTAGTAGTACGAATATTAGCCTGAACAATATCATAAAGACGATGAGATAAGCCCTTTTCTTCACCTTTATCTGACTGTTGCGTAAATAAGGCTGTAACTCCTTCAGGATTTTCCGCAATAGCAGCCTTTAGCCTATCTTCATCTATTTGCAATCGTCCTCCATCAAGATAGTTTCTACTTGTACTAATTCCCATCTCATGAAGACTCATTCCGGCTCCTTCTACAGTTTCAAATAGAGCAGTCCGCATCTGAGTGACCATTCTCTGTAACAAAGGGTCTCTTCTTAATAAACCACTTTGGGCCTGCTCTTCCCACATTTCAATTTCCCTATCACTCATCGCATGACGTTGGTCATCAGTTAAAGGTCTATAATCCCTGTTTTGTGGTTCACTAAGTTTTGTATTGAGCTCCCCTATTAATTCATTATATTCTTCAACAAAATTTATAATCTTTTCTGCTGTTTGATCAGGATTTGTATCTATAGAAAGGTTTATTGTTTCCTCTGTAGCTTGATTTAGATTAAAAGTCGTACCATTAATAATAAAGTTATTACTACTACGGCTAACTGTTTGTCCATTGATTTTCAAGCTAGCATCTTCACCACTAGCAGATATATTATTCATGTTTAATGAATCTGTAAGAAAGTCACCATCAATATTAATCTGAGCAGACTGGCCCATTTCATCAGATATAAATCTAAAATTATCATTCAGTTCATCATATCTCATAGTAACTCCGGCATCGCTATTATTAACTTCATTCATAATATCATTTAAAGAAGTTTTACTGGAGTCAAATTCAAAGTCAACACCATTAATAGTAAAACTAATATCTTTTCCTTCAGCAATATCTATTCCTCCAGCAAAATATCCTGTGATATCAGCTATATTGGACCTTAAACTAATTCTATTGCTGCTATTTGCACCATCAGCAAAACCAATTGTTTCAAGACCAGAATTTCCACTGACTGAATTAAGATTTATGTTACTGGAACCAATTGGGTCTGTAATTTTGATTCGATCTCCATCAAGAGCCAGTACAATTCTTCCTTCTCCGAAAGTAGCATCTATTTGTTCCGCTATCTCATCTCTTAGGGCTTCGGCAGTTACAGAATCACTTTCTTTACCCTCAAACAATGTTATGACTCTACTAACCCCGTTAAGATTGACGCTAAACTGATTATTATCATCATTTATTGTAATATTACCATCTGTAAGGTCTAATTCATTACCTAGCATATCTGCTGTCACTCTAACACCCTCAAGTTCTGCCTCTCTTGCCAGTTCTATATCCGTAATCTCATAATTACCTTGAACTGCATTAGAACCTGGAGAAACTGACAAAAACGGTGAACTTTCCAGTCCATTGTACTCTACTCTCATAGAATTAAAAGTTCTTGGTGAACGCATATTATTATCAGAATTTAGAAAGTCAAAGAAATTATCTCTAAAACCACGCACCTGATTACTCACATCTCGAAAAGCATCTCTTTGCCATTCTGCATATTG
The DNA here is from genome assembly GCA_037623315.1 of Halanaerobiaceae bacterium ANBcell28. Lineage (GTDB taxonomy): Bacteria > Bacillota > Halanaerobiia > Halanaerobiales > DTU029 > JBBJJH01. The sequence continues at coordinate 61,451 of JBBJJH010000005.1, read as the reverse complement.
CTTATCTTGTTCTACTCTATCAACTTTAATTTGATGTACACGCATCAATTGTTGTATCATATTATCTGTATCCATACCACTCATCAAACCAGAAAACCTAATAGTCATTTACAGCACCTCTTTCTATACCTTTTCGTCTACAAAGATTCCTGCCATTTCCCACATTTTTGCTACCATGTCTAGAATCTTTTCAGAGGGTATTTCTCTAATTATTTCTTCAGTTCCAGCATTAATTACTTTAACCATAATAGCTTTTGTTTCTTCATGAATACTAAACTCAAATTTTCGATCATAAAATAAAAAGTCCTTATTAGCTTCTTCTATTATATGAATTAGTTCATCTTCATTTAAAATGTTTTCTTTACTTTCCCGTCCCAGCTGCCCATTATTAGTGGACTGTTCTTTTAAATCTTCCCTAATCACTCTCTCCTGTACAGTAGTATCAGCCATTCTTGTTTGATTTTGCCCTTGACTTTGATTGGCTATCCCCTCTATTCGCATAATTTCCCTCCTTGTTTTGTCCCTATAATTTCCTTTATGTATTTAATTCCCTAAGTATTAAAAGCTTTGATTTAGTGTAAGTCATACTTCTCAGATGATTTTATAGCAACTGGGAAGTTTGAGTATGCAATATAATCTACAGTTAATGACTTCAATTTATATATCGTAAATATTTTTGTTTTCTTAAATTGATTTATTAGTAATTTAAAGTAATTAAGTCAAACTACTTCACTATAGCTCTTTTATACTCAGGCATAAAGAAGAAAGAAAAAATCTCAATCTATTTAATTAGACTGAGATTTTATAAATAAATATTTCTATTTTACTATTAGCACAAAGTTTCTAGATACCGCATAAGTATGCTTAGTCATGACAGCTTCAATAGACTAATAGTTAAATTATCATTTCATATCTATTCCTTTAAAACAAATGTCTAGGTGTTCTTCCTTTAAATTACTCTTTTTAAGGAAACTTAAGAGAATAGTTACTAAAATGGAAATAGATAAAGCTATAACTATTGGATCAACCCAGGCCCATATACTACCGTATGCCAGACTAGGACGAGAAAAAATAGCATCTGCTATTCTTAAAGAAGCCGATTCTGTAATATGTACAAAAACTATCCAGAATAGACTGGTAATGAAACCTGCTACCATACCCCATTCTGCGGCTTCCTTGGGCATTTTTTTAAAATAAAGACCGCCTACATACATTGGTATAAAAGAAGCTCCACAAATACCAAAGAAAAGAGCTGTGCTGGCTGCTATTGCGCCACTCCATATTTGTGGTAATATATAAGCTAATATAATTGTAATTATAATAGATATTAACATACCAACTCTTGATAATAAAAGTTTTTGCTCTTCGCTTTTACCTTCTAAGTTAAATAAATCCCTGGATAAAGCTGTTCCCATAGCATGGAATTGAGAACTTATAGTTGACATACCAGCAGCTACTATTACAACTAAAAAAAACGAAGAAAACCATTCAGGCATAAAGTGATTTATATATAGTGGTATGATTCCCCCCGAATCACCAGCCACTAGAACTGATATTTGTCCATATTTATCAAAAAAATAAACATTTGATAAGGCACCAACTATAAAAGCAACACCTGTCATCATTAAGATAAAAAAACCTCCAACTGGTACAGCCCTATTTAATTCTCTATTGCTTTTAACAGTCATAAATCGCACCACAAGCTGTGGTTGTGCTAATACACCAATACCTACTCCTAATATTACGGATGAAACTAAGTACCACCAGTTTATTGATAAAAATTCAGGCATAGATGTCCAGCCAGTAAAGCCAGGCAATATATTAGCAGCTTCATCTGCTAACTGCTCAAGTACAAGAGGATTGGACATCATTTCTGTTAATCGAATATGTGCATTACTTATTCCACCTAAATTCCTATACACCCAAATCAAAAGAATACTCATACCTACAAGCATTAAGGAACCCTGAAATGCATCAGAGTACATAACACCTTTCAAACCACCATAAAATACATAAATAGCAATTAATATTGAAAATGAAAACAATGCAGCATTATAATCTATATTAAGACTGGCCTCTAAAAACATTGATGCACCTATCATTACAGCTGCAGCATAAAGAGGCATGAATAAAAAGATAAGCGACCCTGCAAATTTCTGTATAAATACTGACTGAAAACGCCTGGATATTAGTTCTGGAAAAGTATGTGCATTAAGGTTATGCCCCATCTTCCTTGTGCGTTTACCCAGTAAGACAAAAGCTATAAATACACCTACAAAGATAGTAAGAAAAGTCAACCATAATAAACCCAATCCAAAAACACCTGCAGCACCACCAAAACCAACAATTGCAGATGTGCTTATAAAAGCAGCGCCATAAGAAAAAGCCATAATAACAGGATGAATTTGACGACCACCAATCAAATAATCCTTTGAATTCTTTGTATGCTTAAAACCCAAAAAACCAAGAAAGGCTAAAATAGCCAGATATACAACAGTAATAATAATTCTATTCATAAGATTCTCCCTTCTCTCCTACTCATTTATAATTTAAGTTCTACAATAAGTTTAGATTTACAAATTTTCTTCAATCTCTTGTTCTACTTTTTCCCAACGTAATTCTTCTTCCATCTCTTCATTTTCATTTTCTAATCCTTTGTTCCAATTCTTTAATCCATATATGATACATAACAAAGCACTTAAAAAACAAAGAACATAAGCGAGCCATATAGATGAATCCGTAATTCCAAACAATTTAATCCCCCTTTCTTAAAAGCGTTTGCAAAGTTTTTCATTTTTGAACCTCTAAATGTAAAAACTGTTATTTTTTATAAGTTAATAATTCTATGTTAAACGTTTATTTCCTTTATTTTTTTCAATAAAAATACAAAAAAGACCATCTTTTTCAAGTTTGGCTTTAATATAAATGACTTTAAGCTTGCATTTCACTTCTCTTTTATATATTATTAAGACATCATAATTACTTATTTGAAAGGAGATCTTCTATGTCTAAACTTAATAAATTAAATTCTAGGGGAAAGATTTTTATTACTATTCTAATTCTAGGTTTTTTATTTAAGTATAATTTTTTATTTTTACGTATCTTATATGTCCCATCCATTAGCGGTCTTATTTTAAGAAACATTGCATTTATGGCTATCTTTATTTTATTGCTACTTCCATTAGGAAATAGTAAAAAAGGAAGAATATTTTTATTTTTACTATCAATAGCCTTTACATCTATGTTTATGTCTAATTTTTGGTATAATCGATATTTTGGTAATTTTTTAAGTGTTAATGATATGATACTTGGAGAAGGTACTGGGACTTTTTCTCTCTTTTCAGTATTACTAAGACATATTATTAGACCATACGATATTTTATTTATACTTGATATCTTCCTTTTAGCATTTTTTATACCTAGGATGAAGAAATCAAATTACAGATTTTCTATGAAAGGATTCCAAAAGAGTGCTAGCTCATTTTATTATAAAAAAAGAAAAGCAAAAGTACCTAGATATGCTCTAATTGTCGTCCTTTTATTTTCCCAAATTCTAATTACTAATTATCTTCTGGATAATAAAAATCCACTTGAACTCTATCAAGATAGCACTATTAAATTTGCTAATGTCTATGGCTTATTACCCCTATATGCAATCGAAGTCTATGATTATCTATCCCCTGATAGCTTTATAAGCTCTGAAATAGAGGCAGTAAAGCTAAGAATTGATAACAATATAGACTCTGAGCCTATAATTGAAAATATGCCTAATATAATAGCTATACAGTTAGAGTCCCTTGATGAAAAATTAATGGATTATAAGTATGAAGGAATAGAAATAAATCCCTTTTTAAATAATCTTAAAAAAGAAAGTTTGTATTTCAATAATTTTTATGCCCAGCATGTAAATGGAAGCTTTGATGCAGATCTTTCTTTCTTGACATCTCTATACCCTATTAATCGAAATTACGCTTTTCGAGAAAATGATTTTAGCAATCTAGGTTCTCTAGCTAAAATTCTAAAAGAAAAAGGATATCAAACACTGGCTTTTCACGGTAATGATAAAAGCTTTTTTAACCGCGACCTAGCTTTTCCTGATTTAGGATTTAATAAATTCTATAGTCTTGAAGATTATCAAAAAGACAATTTAAAAATGGATGTTGAAGACAAATTAGGTCTAAATGATTATGACTTTTTCCATCAATCACTAGATTTATTAGAAGGCACAGAAGAACCTTTTTTCGCCTTTTTTATCTCTCTGACAAGTCATACACCTTTTTACTTTTATCCTCCTGAGCAAGCAAAGGAAGAATTTTCAAATATAGATAATAGATTAGTGCAGGACTTTTTTAATTCTATTGCATTTCTTGATAAATCAATGGAAATGTTTTTCCAGGGGCTTGAAGAAAGGGGATTGAAGGAAGATACCCTCTTTATTATATACTCTGACCATGAATCTGATATAAATACTGAGCTTTATTCTTCACCACGTAATTTTAATCTTAAAAGAAATGTTAAAGCTCCAGAACATGTCCCTCTTTTGATCATACATCCTGATATTGAGAGTGGTATTAATGAAAGGCTTGCTAGCTTCACTGATATAGCTCCTACAATATTAGATATACTAGGGATAGAATCTATACCCGAAACCTTTGTAGGGAGATCATTATTAAGAGCTAAGGAATGGCCTGTTTTATTCTTACATGAAAATCCACAAATATTATATAAAGATCAGCTTTTTGTAAGGCAACAGGGGGAATTCGAAAAAATAGGATATTTAGATAAAGCTAAAGAGGATAATGTAGTCTTAAGTGAAGAGCAAAAAGAATGGATTGAGCAAGTTATATATTATATGAGAAACGTTGTCTTCAGTAGGAGTAATAATATTTTTGGAGGTGTTCAATAATTTATCAATATATAATAGGTGCAATTTTTATTATATTATCAGGGGTTTTTATACTCTTTTATGGTGGATATTATCTAATATGTCCATCCCTCAAAGGACGAGATATAATGAAAAGGCTAGATATTCACTATCCTTCAGTAATCGCACATAGGGGAGCCTCTGCTCTTGCACCTGAATCTACAAAACTGGCCTATCTAAGAGCTATAACAGAAAATGCTGATTATTTAGAAGCTGATTTACAAAGAAGCAAGGATGGAGTAATAGTTATCTTCCATGACAGGAACTTAAAAAAGCTAAGCAATGTTGAAGAGATATTCCCCGCTAGAAATAATTATGAGCTTGAAAATTTCACATACCAGGAATTGAAAAAACTTGACATTGGTAGCTGGTTTAATAAAAAATATCCCCAAAAGGCAAAAAAGGAATTTCAGGGTTTGAAAATAATTACTTTGAGAGAATTATTAGAAATTGCAAATAGTAAAGAAAGAGAAACAGGCTTGTTTCTCGAATTTAAGCATCCTCAACTTTATCCTGGTATTGAAGAAGAAACTATAACAATTCTACGAGAAATGGGCTGGCTGAAAAAAAATAATAAAAATAAAAAAGAAGATGCTTCAGTAGAGAGACTTGTATTTTTATCTTTCAATCTTAATAGTCTTGAAAAATTAAAGGAATTAGCTCCTTCCTGTCCCCGAATATTATTAGTTAACGATAATATGATTAGCAGAAAATCCTGGGACAATTGGCTAGAGCTGGCCCAAAAATACGCCCATGGTTTAGGACCTAAAGGATTTATGGCCTGGCCTTGGTATATAGCAAGAGCTCATAATAAAGGTCTATTTGTTGCACCTTATGTAATAAATCAGGCATGGCAGGTTAAAATACTATCTCATTTTAAAGCAGATGCCTATATAACTGACAAACCTGATCTGATCATAAACTTTCTAAAACGAATTGATAATATATCAGCAAATTTGCATAATTAATGATAATTGGAGAGGATATTGGCTCTAATGATAATTATGATCACTCTTCTCCAATCTACGATAAACAAGCAAAGCTGCAATTAAAAATATCCCTATCCCACTTATCATTAAAGAGATTCTATACAAAGTTGTCATGCCATAAAAATCCATTATATACCCACCAAAAAGACTGGCTATTATACCACCTATACCAAACATAGCCATAGTAAAAATTGATTGGGCTGTAGTTTTTAAAGATTCAGGTGCAATATAATTGATATGGAATCTGGCAGTTATCAATAAAACACTAAATGATAGTGATTGTAATGCGCCAAAGATTAAGAAATTGATCTGTCCACTTGCTTCATAGACCAGGATTACACGTATCATATAAAAAATGCTGGCTAATAAAAGTAAAGGAATTGCTTTAAATCTTTTTATTAATTTTTTTCCAAGAAAGAAAATAGGTGCTTCACTAAGGGCATTTAAAAACAGCACTACTCCTAATAAACTTGTAGTACCCCCTACCCCTCTAATAAAATTAGGCAAATAGATAAATATAATACTATTAGGGATAAAAACAAAAATAGAACTTAGTAAAATAATATTATATTCCAAATTCTTAAAAAGAATAAAGGGGTTTTCTTTTGTTTTTTCTCTTTTTTCCTTATCATTGTTAGGCTTATCATCTTCCCTCTCATTGACTTTTTCCACTAGAGATTTTTCATCCTTAACATCGCTTATAAAATAAGCTATTATAGCTGTAATAATAAGTATAATTGCATGTGATACAAAGAGTATACTAAAGCCAAAGATATCAAGGGCCCAGCCAAAGATCACCACTATTACTGCAAAACCTACTGAACCCCATGCTCTCATAAAGCCATAATTATCAGCTAGTTTATCTGAGCTTTTCAAAATCCAGCTATCTAGTATTGATTGTTGTGGTGCCCAAAAGAAACCAAGGATTGCTGTAGAAATTAAGATTAGCCACCAGTTATAATATGGAAACGGCAATACTACAAGAGCAATTGCTAACATTCCTAATATAAAAATCTTTTTATTTGTATGATAGTAATCTGATATATAACCTAAAATAGGTTCACCTATAAGCCCCAATACAGTTCTCACTGACATAACTGTACCAATTTCTATATTGCTATAACCTATCTCTGTTAGATAATATACTAAATACGCACCATAAGTAGCCCAGGAGCTCCAAAAAAACCATTGTAACAAACTAAATTTCTTTACTTGAGTTTTGTATTTTTCCATTTTATACCCCTTTATAATTTTATAAAAATTTATAATCATTTTTAACCTTAATTCATCAAATGGCTAAGTCGGAGGCCTATTACAAACTCTTCTACTAACTACGAAGTTTGGTTTTTATATAGTAATAGACTTTTTGAAATATTGTCAAGATCTAAATTATTTTAACAAAGCTCTATGTTAATGTCAAAAAAAAATATATATTGCAGAAAAAAAAAGTATTTGATATCATTTACTTAGAGTAATACATATAATATAAGAATCTTTCATAATTAATTAATGTCAACAGAAATTATCTAGCTTTTTCAAGCTAAGCAATATAAAAAGACCGATTATCTAATCAATGGTATTAAAGGGGGTAGCAATTAATGAATACTAAATTAAAAAATAATCTTCGAGAAAGCAGTACTCAGAAAACTCTTTTTTTTGCAAAAACAAGTCTCATAATATATATGATTTACACCTTTTTCTTTGGAGTATTATTATTTAATTTTATTAATTATGATAATTCATTTATACATAAATATGATATCAACCGCTTTTTGAGTAATGACATTAGTCAAGATAGAATAATTTTACTAGAAAATATGAATGATGCCAGTCTAAAGCGTATAAATATGATTGAGAATGCAGAAGATTACATTGATATATCTGCTTTTAAAATCCATAATGATTTTTTTGCTAATATATTACTCAGCACACTAATAGATGCAGCTGATCGCGGTGTTGAAATAAGGATGATCATTGATGGCTTATATAATCTCTTAAACGTCAATATCAGGAATAAATTATATTCTCTTAACGCTCATCCCAATATTCACTTAAAGTTTTATGAACCAATAAGATTACTACAGCCCTGGACATTAAACAATAGACTTCATGATAAGTATATAATTGTAGATAATCGAATAGTCTTAATAGGTGGTAGAAATATTGGTGATAAATATTTTGATGAAAATTACAAAGGTAGAATTTCAAATGATAGAGATATTGCTATTATAAATACTGATCTAAATACTACAGATAATAGTGTAATTCATGAACTGAGAGAATACTTTGACTATGTATGGAAACATCAATACTCAAGGCCTCCTTATCAAAAAATCAAAAATATACAAGAAAATAGATTTAACAGGCAACTTGATAATATGAGAGATTTTTTAGCAAAAACTAAAGTAAGTCATCCAGAGTTATTTAATAAGTCAATTGATTGGTTAGGAAAATCTATAAGTACTAATAATATTAGCCTAATTCATAATCCTATTGAACGTTTTAGAAAAGAACCACATGTTTGGTATGATATTACAAGATTAATTGAAGATGCCGAAAAATCAGTTTGGGTACAAAGTCCATATATAATACCAACAAATGATATGCTAAATTATCTAGACTTAGATAAGATTAATGCTAAAGAAATAAATATAATTACAAATTCTCTAGCCTCAAGTCCAAATTTTTTTGCTAGTTCTGGATATATAAGACATCGAAATAATATAGCTGATAGGGTAAATAAACTATACGAATATCATGGTAATGGATCAATCCATGCGAAATCATTTGTTTTTGACAATAGAATAAGTTTAGTTGGGTCCTTTAATGTAGATTCACGAAGTACTTATCTCAGTACAGAAACTATGATGGTAATTGATAGCAAAGAATTTGCCTGCAAGCTTAAAAACAATATTCAAAATCAAATAAATCAAAGTGTACTAGTTAATGAAGAAAAGCCTGCTACAGGCTTACGACTAAATACCTCATTCTTAAAGCTTGGTATTGTTAGAATCATGTCTTTTTTAAGTTCCTTCTTTGACTATATGCTTTAGTTAAAAATGATTAATTTTATAATTTATGCAGGAACTCTTGCCTCTTTGTCGAAAATATTAAAGTGTTATTTTTTTTATTTGTTCTAGATTTTAAGGTCTTAATTAATTTAAAAGGGTGGTTATTGATGAGAACTGTTGGTACACAAGCACGTGGTATTAGAACTCCTATTGTTAAAGAAGGTGATAATCTAGTAGAAACAGTAGTTTCTTCACTTAAAAAATCTTGGGAAAGTGAAGATTACCAGTTAAGAGATAGAGATGTTATAGGTATTACAGAATCATTATTAGCTAGAGCACAGGGTAATTATGTAAATATAAATGATATTGCTGAAGAAATAAAAGAAAAATTTCCAAATGAAATTGGACTTATTTTCCCTATCTTAAGTAGAAATAGATTCTCTATGATTTTAAAGGCTATTGCCAGAAGTGGTAGAAAAATATATTTACAATTAAGTTACCCTTCTGACGAGGTTGGAAATCATTTGATGGATATAGAGCAACTTGACGAACTTAACATTAACCCTTCTACTGATGTTTTAAGTGAAAAGGATTATTATAAATATTTTTCAGATTTCAAACATCCTTTTACAGGATTAGATTATATACAACTATATAAAAATATTGCAGAAGAAACTGAAATTGAAATTATACTAGCTAATAAACCTGAAAGTATATTAGAATATACTAAAGATGTTTTAGTAGCAGATATTCATACTCGTTCCAGATCTAAAAACATTCTCAAGAAAGCTGGAGCAAATATTATATATGGTCTTGATGATCTGTGTACTGTTGACAATGGTCATGGTTTTAATCCTGAATACGGTTTGCTAGGCTCTAACACTGCTTCAGAAAACAGTATTAAGCTCTTTCCTAAAGATGGGAAGAAATTTGTAAATCAAGTCCAGCAACGTATAAAAGAATTAACAGGCAAAAAAGTTGAAGTTATGATTTACGGGGATGGTGCCTTTAAAGATCCTGTAGGTAAGATCTGGGAGCTGGCTGATCCTGTAGTCTCTCCTGCGTACACAGCTGGTTTAGAAGGTACTCCTAATGAAGTAAAACTAAAATACCTTGCAGATAATAAACTTGAGGATTTAAAGGGTGAAGCATTATTGGAGGCAATGAAAAAAGAAATAAATGAAAACAAAAGTCAATCCTCTGATGACAAAGCCCTTGGAACTACACCACGACAATTAACAGATTTATTAGGAAGTCTCTGTGATTTAATAAGCGGGAGCGGTGATAAAGGAACACCTGTTGTTTTAATTCAAGGATACTTTGATAATTTAGCAAATGACTAAAATCAGATAATAATTTTATGTAATGGACATAATTTTTAATTATATCTCTTTCATGATTAATTAGGTCAAAAAAACTCAATAAAAAATCAATCCCTGCATCTTATGCAGGGATTGATTTTTTATGTCTACTTATTTTATATTTTTATAAAAAATTTATCTTTTTTTAAGCTATTAGCCAAAAGCAAGCTCTTTTCTTGCTTTGAAGAAAAAACTTCTTGAAACTCTTTTGGGATTTTTCATTCTTATTTCTTTATTTTCAATTAAATCTAAATTATTCTTGAGATAATAATCTGGATCTAGTTTCATAGCTTTAATTATCTCTAAACCCTCCTGTAGCGAAGGCTTTCTCTTGCCGATATCATGACAATCAGAACCTATAAATTGAACTAAATTCTTTTTTAATAGGAATTCTGCTGTCTTTTTAACTTCTTTTCCATGTATGCCTAGCAAACTTGATGAATTCACCTGAGCATATAACCAATCTTTTTTTAGTAAATTATAAAGTATATCTGGGTTGTCCATAATCTCAAGATTTCTTTCTGGATGAGCTAGAATTGGTTTTACATTTAAATGGTAACAGTCATATAGTACATTTATAAGGTACATAGGAATTTTTCCATTTGGTAGTTCAAGCAAAAAATATTTACTACCATTAATCATGGTAATTAGACCATCATTAATATCCTTACCTAGTTGGTCATGATAATATACTTCTGATCCAGGAAGTATTTTAATATTTATCTTCTCTTTATTAGCAACTTTTTGTAGTTTACTTATTTCTTCTTTAATTTCTAAAGGTTTTATAAAAGCACCTCGATTACTCTTACTATCTTTGAGATAATGTGGTGTAGCTACCATTTGAGTAACTCCCTGTTCCTGAGCTATTCTTAACATCACTAAAGCCTCACCTACAGTTTCAGCACCATCATCTACACTTAATATGTGTGAATGTATATCTATCATTTTCTCCATCCCTTCTAAAGTATTAAAATAAGAATTTTTAAAGGATTTCTTCCTTTTCAGGGAAGGTGTACAGAAATTAAGCAAGTAAGGAAGATTTTCCTAACATTAAAAAAAGCCTATCGCACAAGCATAGACTGCCTAAAAATTACAAACCAAACGGCAACCTGGCAGTCATAGATATTCACCCTTAGACCCATAGCTTTGCGTCACTGTTTTTCAACAGCTTTGCCTTTTTCTTATTTTTTTATTTTTTTATTTTTTATTTAAAAATAACTTTTTTTAAAAAACTTTAAATGTATAAAATTATAAAGCTAAAATATAGTCTTATAATACTATTAATTCTATAGAAAGTCATAAATTCCTGCAAAACAATTTATTATAAAACTATTGTCCTATAAATGAAGAAATAAGCACTAAGTGTTGACATTTTTTTTGTTTTTTCGAACTCATACCTGCCAACAATCATGTTATTTTGGACTCTATATTATAATTAACTTGATAACTAGCTCATTTTCCTGTGAGGCATTATGCAAAAAAGTTTTTTGCCTCATAAATTTTCTCTGCTTATTATATTGTAGACTAACCTCCCTATTTATTTAAAAAGGTTTTTATATCCTCGATATCATCAATCTCATCAATATTATTCTCAATTTCTTTTATCTGACTCCATCCCGCATTCAATATCAACTTTTCTGCTTCTTCAGGTATAAAAACAGAATAAAATTTTCTTAACCTATATATTAAAACCTCAGCATATCCTTCAATAAATCCTTCTCTTTTTAATTCATCTGCAATCGTCTTTGGATTTTCAACATATTCTGGGATTCCATTTTCACTGGTTAAAATACTTATTGCTTCATTCAAACTTTCAATATCAAAGATATCATCTCTTATTTTTGCCAGTTTTTTTCTATCACTATCTTCAATATATTTTTTTACTTCTGAAGTTAAACTTACTCTAAATTTATTTTCTAAAAGAACTATTATTGTTTTTATTAACTCTTCTTTTTTACCTTCTTCTCTAAACTTTTCAGCAATAGTCATTATAAAATCACTCCCTTCTGAAAATGGTAGTTAAAATTAAAGTCTATAAACCAATTTTTATAAATAGCTTATGCAATATCTTCTAATAGCTCCCTCTGAAATCACTTTGTATCTCTTTCAATTCCTCATGAACTGTTTATAACGATTAGTTGTTATTCTAAAAGGACTAAGGCTCTTTCAGCAGAATTTATAGCCTGTGTTTGTACAGCAAGTTGTGCCTGGCCAATAATTTGACTCTTTACTAGAGAGACCATTTCTTGTGCCATATCGGCATCTTCAATACGAGACATTGCTGAACTTGTATTTTCTTCCCTAACATCTAAATTCATTGCAACATGCTCTAAACGATTAAAAACAGCACCCATTTCCCCTTGTTCCCTAGATGTAAATTGGATGGCATGATCAATAACCTCAAAAGCCATATTAGCATGTTCTGCACTTCTTATACATACTTGATTAGTCAAGCGCAATACATTTGAGAAGGATGAAATCTCTATATCCATATTTTCTTTATTATTAGAGCCAATCTGCATTGTATATTGATTCCCACCTGAACTAACTATTCCTCTTACTTTATAGTCGACCTCTAAAGTATCTCCACCAACAAGCTCAACCAGTTCCTCCTGTAAGATAACTTTAGAACCTTCTAAGTAGTATTGATCAGATGTTAAATTTTCCCCGTTTAAGAGCACAGTTAAACTATCAGGATCAATGTCAACAGGCATACTAGGCTGATTAACATGGTCGCAGTATCCTTCAGCGAAGGAAGCAGGCACACTATCATCAAGGGTAACATCAACTACAGGAGAATGTTTAACTTCTAATTGCATTTGGCTTCTCCAATGTGAAATGTCTGGTCTAGCGTCACCTAGAAGAGTAATATTTCTACCATCTCTATAAAATCCATCTCCATCCATACTATCAGTCTCTTTTACAGTTTCTCCATTCATGCTTACCTCAGCTACTACATGATCCTCGGGAATGCTTGAACTCAAGATACTTTCATCAAAGAAACGAACTGTATATGTACCATCTTTATCTTCACTACTTGGACGGTATTCACCGTGTAATGATATTTGTCCTGTTTCAGTATCATATGAAAAACCATTTTCACTGTCATATGGAACTGAATTATTATATTCATCATATACAGCTATAGATGTGGGACCTTCATCATCTCCCAAACCATAATAGGCTGTGTTCAATGGAAGATAATGAAAGTCATAGGAGTTATTACCCGTATATTCTTCCCGAAATTCCTTTACATATGTAACTTCTACTGATTCACCAACATGAGGACGAGCATCACCATATATTTCAATTTGATTTGTTTCTTCATTATAAAAAAATCCATTCTTCTTATCCTGATCATAGGATATCGTTTCTGAGCCTGATGTGACATGAAAAGTGTCAGGAATTGCAGAATCTTCAATTCCATAGTTCTCCTCTTTACCACTAAGATCAACCCGTACAACACCATCATCAGAAAATTCTACCTCACCAGTTGCCATAATAAATTCTACTCTATATTCTAAATCCCCAGCATCAGGACGACTATCTCCATAAAGTAAGATCTTATTATTATCTCTATCATATTGGAATCCATTATTCTCATCATAGGAAATTTCCTCTATAAATCCATTACTAACTCGTTGAACAGTAATAGAGCTGGGTTCAGGTTCTCCTCCAGGGTTATAGTATTCGGGGTAAATAGAACCTAGCGAAATCCCATGTACTTCATTACCCGTAGTAGTTGTTTGATCTTCAATATACTCCACACGAATATTCTCACCTTCAGGTATATCTGGGCGTTTATCTCCATGTATGTATATTTTTCCCGTACCTTGATCATAAGTATATCCGTTTCCTTCTTGATTTTTATAAGTAATTTCTTCATTACCTACAAATACACGAAGTGCCCTGTTACTACTTAAATCTTCATCAGTAAGATTATAGGTATTGATTAATTTCGATACATCAACAGCGTGAATTTCATTGCGTTCATCGGCATCATGTTTATATTTTACATTAACAGATTGATTAAATGCTGGACGAAATCTACCGTAAAATTCAACATACCCTTTTACTTCATTAAGAAAAACACCATCTACTTCTTCATTTTCTGGTGCCTCAGATAATAAGTATTCTCTATCTATAGACTCCCCATCTACTTGAATATCTAATGAGCGAGGTCCGTCTCCACCATCCATATTGTAGATTTCTGCATTAGAAGGTATTTCCCGACGAAATTTTTCATCTTGATATCCATCAGACACATAATCAATCTGATAGTAATCTAAAGAGCTATCTTTATCTTCTTTACCAATAATAGCGTCAGCAAAAAACTCTACAGTAGATCCTTCGATGGTATAATAACCACCTTCGGGTTCACTTCCCTCGCCATCCCAGTACTTTAACTCCTGAGGGTTATCGCCGTAATTAACCTTGGAAATACGCAGAGAAGCTTCAGCTGTATTCATTCTATATAAACTAGGACTTTCATTTAGTTCCAAGGTATTAGACCCAGGTGGTAAATTAAGAGTATCTTCTGAAGATACGAGTTGTATTGGGTCTTCTGTTTCTGCGTCAGCATTGATCTTGACTTGTTTAATATTTCCATAGATATCAGAATAGGTAAAGCTTGTCTCTCCATCATCCCCTACAATTGGTGAAAAGCTAAACCCTTTATCACCATCTTGAGTGTAATTAAAGTCTTCAAATTCTTCAATGCTTTGCCAATAATTAAAACTTTCATTATACTGTTGTAGCCTTAGATTATCAGAATTCCAAGGAATTTCTAAGCGAAATTCACCAGTAGCAGACTCTGTTTTTTGCGCTAAAGCCTGCTGAGTATCTAATTCATTAGGTAACTGCTCCCCTCCATTAGCTACTTCATATGTTTTACCATCTCTGGCTGAAGTAAACACTACATGGGATCCATCCTCACTAAACCTCGGCTGATTGTTCATCACTGTTGTCCCAATAGATGAAGTTGGAATGTAAGGATCATTATGAATACTAAGTGTTCTCGTTACTGTTTCATCTATAACAGGATCATTATTGAGAGTACTCGAACCCTGAAGATTAACTTCTTGATTTACAGATTGTGCTTTATTCTTTGTGAATATTGGACTAGTATTTGAAGCAGCTCTATCTTTATAAACATACTCTGGATTATCTTCATTAAGCAAAAGTTGTTTAGTATTAAACTCAGTATTTATTACTATATCGGTAATTCCTTCTTGCAATTCGTCAATTTCATTTTGAATTGTTATCCGATCAGAATAGCTTAAGGTGTCATTAGCCCCTTGTACAGTTAGCTCTCTAATTCTCTGAAGCTTAGTAGAGATTTCTTGCATAGCACCATCAGCTACTTGTACTAATGAATTAGCATCTTGAACATTATATTGAGCCTGTTTAGCTCCACGGATTTGTGCTCGCATTCTCTGAGAAATGGAAGAACCAGCAACATCATCAGCTGAACTATTTATTCTACGACCACTAGCTAATTTTCCAAGTGTATTTTGTCTGCGTTTGTTTATTCTTCGTCTATTATTTAACATCTGCTGTGGATTAAACTGATTTGAAAATATCATTAAACTCTTTCCTCCTATACAAGATCATACTTACTCATTCTTTGAAATCTATATTTTCAATTTGTACAAATAAACAAATGATTTCGATAGTAAAATTCCTTAGATAATAAAAAATATATCAAGAAACTACACAATGGTTATCCTTGATATATAAAGGGTTTAAACAAAGTTACTAATAATATCATAATATAATTTAATATAAATTACAAGCGTTTTGAAGTATGTAGTGAATTAATATACAAAATAGGCTAAAAGGATTTCTTCACTATCCCTTTAGCCTATTTCATTTCCGTTATATTTAATTCTATCTCTTTATCCAGAGCAACAACTTCCTCTTTCAATAAATCAAACTTTCTCTGTATCTCTTTCAATTCCTCATGTTCTGGATCATCATCCCGAACCTGTTCAGCTAGAGCTTTCATTCGCTTTAGTTTACTTTCAATTTCTGCTAAGTGACTATCCTTTTCCTTCACTTCTTCTAACTTCTTCTCTAAATACTTTTTCCAAAAACTATATACCTTCATCAGTAGAACCTTCCTCTAATTATTTCTACACCCTTACATCAATATTACTACCTCTATGAGGCGTTACACTCTGTTCTATCTCCTTCGCTAACTCTTCCACACCTTCCATCAACCTCATCATAGCTGCAGCATCTTGATTCATAGCCTTATTAAGCATAGCTGTGATATTGCACTAATTTCCATAATTTACACTCCTTCTGCATCCTGATCCCAATTATCCAGTGTATCATAACATAGTTATAGCCTGGTACTTTATAATATGATTTCATCTACCTTTACTTTAGCAACAATCTTTTAATCAGCATGTTAATAGCTTATCATTAATTTATTTGATTATAGTTGTCATTTAGCTTTTGATACCAAGTCTGAAAAGCTGGCAGAAAAACAAAATTAAAGTATGACCTTATTTCATTATAATTTTCTTCTTCATAAAAAGATATTATTACTGCAAATGATTTTTTTAAGTCTTCTGTCATATTTTCAATACTCATATTTTCCTTTTTGTATATTATTTCTTCAATAAGAGCAAAGGCTTCCATCATATCAGTAAAAAGATATAAGTTATTCTCCACTTTTCCTTCAGCAAGCCTTTTTTTGAGATGTTCTACTGCCTCTAACATGGTACCTGCTAGCTTTAACAGTTTCTTTTCTTCTTTTTCATTCATATTAATCACTTCTTTCAGTGAATACTGTGTATTTATACTTCTTCATCTAGGTGTAAGCACTTTAGTCGTTCTATCCTGAGCAAATGATCTACCTGAGCATCAGTTAAAGACTTCTTAACTGTTTCTCCTGTAGCATTATCAATTGTATGAGCTATATTTCTATCACTATCTTTATTGTATTTTAAGTTAACCCGATGATTTTCTTTACTATCCTTGAAGTTAATATCATTAACATCATCTATCTGTTTTACAGCTACTTTAGGAACTTCACCTTTAAGTAGATTATTGAACTTCTGCATTGTAGTACTCAAATTTTGATTATAAGATGGTAACCGCATTACCAATCACCTTCCTCCGTATTTTAAAAAAGCGACCCAGGTATCCCTGAGCCGCCCTGAGGTAAAATATAACCTCTAATTATTATCTATCATATATCCTACTCAATTAACCTAATAATTGTAGTACTGACTGTGGAGCTTGGTTAGCTTGAGCTAACATAGCTGTAGCAGCCTGATTAAGAATATTAGATTGAGTGAATTCCATCATTTCTGCAGCCATATCAAGGTCACGAATACGAGATTCAGCAGCTTGAAGATTTTCAGCAGAAGTTCCAAGGTTTTCAATAGTATGCTCTAATCTATTTTGATAAGCACCTAACTCAGAGCGCTGTGCTGATACTTCTACAATAGCATCATCTATTGCAGTTATAGCAGTATTTGCTGCTTCTTGACTTGAAACATCAATACCAGTGCTGCAACAGCTGCTTCATTAATTGTTCCGTCTTCATTGAATGTAGCAGCACTACCAGATGAAACAGAAATCTCTATATTTCCGCTTGCACTTTTAATATCATTAGTTGTAAATGATAAACCTTCAAATGCTCCACTGCTTACATTTACAGATGTTGCATCATCAGCTACTATAACGGTATCAGTAACTCCATCATTATTATCTAAAGTCACAACTTGACCTCCAGGCTCAGATCCACCAGTCAATGTCAATGATTCATCATCAAAGTCCTCATGATTCTGGATAGCAGTTTCAATATCACTATGAGTTGCTTGATTCCCAGCTGTAATAGTGTAAGAGCCACCACTTTCAGTTATTTCTACATTACTATCTTCGCTTCCGCTAGAAGCAAGTGTAAAAGTAATATCTTCATAATCAGTACCTACAGATAGCTAAACCGGCAGCATCGTCACCAGCACGATTGATTCTAAGACCAGATGACAACCTTTCCATAGATTTAGCACCAGATTGTTGATTAGCAGTTAATTGTCTGTGTGAGTTCATTGCCATTAAGTTGTTATTAATTCTCATAATTAATTCCTCCTTGAATTTTTGTTTTATTATTTACCTGTTTACGGACATCCTTGCCCTACAGGTCAACCCTGGTTCACTTCCTTCCACTGTGCCTGACATCAGATCGGCCGTTTCTGTTGTTGGCAACAGGGTTTCAGTAGCCATTACAAAATTCATTAAATTTTCAGACAAATTTCTAGTGCTGAAATCCCTTGCTACACAAGGGCATAGAGAAATCTATCAAATCCACCATTTGTTGTTCTATATAAAAAATAAAGATAGATGTTGCTACCATTTGGAAACCTAAGCATAAACTAATGATAGAAAATCTATAGTAAAGGACAAAAAAATAACCGCTACCCTGCTAAGGTAACGGTCTTTTGATGAATATTCTTTTAAACAATAGTAATTTTCTTTTTGTCCACCTTTGGTTTTACCATTTTTCCACTAAATCTTACACACACAATATTATACGGATCATCATTAGAATTCACTGCTTCAATAACAGCTTGATATTTCCCTTCTTTTACTAATTTATCAATATATCTGCTATAGATCGCAGGAACATATCCTAGTTTGTATTGTTTATCGTTGGTCCAAATTTCAATTGCATGCATATCATAGATATTTTCTTCTTCAATATCTAAAAATAGATTTTGCCCAGATCTTAGTCCCTTAACAACCTTATCACCATCATAATATCTCCAACCTGCGATTTTGAAGTTAACTTCTCTTCTTTCTTTTACCTCATCAATAGGAAGCATAAATTCTAAGGTATCAGTATTCAGTTTGCCACCGGTTCTTTTTAATACTTCAAACGGATTATTTTCTCTATCTTTTCCATTTAATCTATTAAGAAACGGGGCAAATAAAGTTTTTGAGATATATTTTTTACTAATGTCATCAAAGATTTTAATTGGTTTATAACCCATTCTCATTGCAAAGTCAATACTTCCACGTTCATCTTCGCCATCTCTAATATATTCAAAATAATAATTTTCATCATCTTTCCATAATCTCCCAATAACAATTCGATTACGAGATACAGGCTCTTTCCATACTACAAGTAATTCATTATCATATTTTGCAATAACCATGTTAATCTACCCCCTTTTCTGTTAAGGCAATTAATCTCTGCTTTCGTTCCAATAATATCTTTACAACTAATTCTTTTTGTTTTTGAGTCATAAATGTTGAAGGAACTTTAAAAACAACTTTTTTAATAATATCATTTTCAATTTGTTTTAACTTAAATGCTAACTCCTCATATAAACCAGTATACTTACTATATATATACTGAAGCACTTCAAACTGTGAAGGATTAGTATTTTCTGCTAGTTTAATGCATGAGTTACATCTTTCAATATATGAAATAAAATAATTATCATCTTTTAACATCTGTTCAATTTTATGTGATAATAATTCTCTTCCTAGTGAAGAAGCGTTATCATAAATTGGAGCCAACTTGGTTTTTTCAGAGTTCTTTTCAGAAATAATTATACCCCAATTTTCTTCATGTCTATCAGTTTGACCAATAAAACCATCAAAAATAAGTATTTTAATAAAATCTTCTACCAAATTATATTCCTCAAGATCTTTTAATATATTTTTTAAATAATAATTTTCTCTATTATTTTTTGTAACCTCTGCACTCATTACTTCTATTCCTTCTCTTAAGCTATCATGTTTCTCCAAAAATCTATAACTTATACATCCTTGTTTTTGCTCATAAAGAGCTAAATCAACTTCAGGCATTTGTAAACCTAGTATTTTTCCTAATTCAGATACAATCTTTTCAGCCCAATGGCTACCACCATAACACCTATGATGTAAATTATATTTAGGTACCTTAAATAAAGCTCTTTCTCTGGTTTCAGGATTAATAAGCCAATATGATTCACTATATCCTTTTCCTTTATCATATATTTCCCAATTACTAACATCTATAATCTTATATTTTTGCTCATTCATAATTAATAATTTCCTTCTGGTATATAAATTATACCGTATTAAACTTTAAAAGTAAAACTAATCTTATTTTATTAGTTCTTTATAAAGGATAAATTACCTCCTTTTTTTATGTTTTTTGCTATAATAAAGAATAAACTGCATCAGCAAAACCATACTTACGCAGATAATCAATCACAGCTGCTTCAAATATCTCACGTTGGAAATATCGTTGCTGTAAGTGAAGATGGTGAAACATATACTGTTCTTGGTATTAAAAAATAAAGAAGATGTTGTTACTATTTGGAAACCTAAGTATAAACTAACGATAGAAAATCTATAGTAAAAGACAAAAAAATAACCGCTACCTACTAAGGTAACGTCATTGACTGCGCCTTTGATTTTCCTATTGAGATAAAAATAACTTGTGAAGGTGATTATAACTTGTTGTTTTCGCAGTATAATCATAAATATGATGGCAAAGATATTATATTTTAGACAAGCCTCCCTTTATTTAAAATGGCTTTTATATCTTCGAAATCATCAATCTCATTAATATTATTCTCTATATCTTTTATCTGACTCCATCCCGCATTCAATAACAACTTTTCTGATTCTTCAGGTATAAAAATAGAATAAAATTCTCTTAACCTATTTATTAAAACCTCAGCATATCCTTCAATAAATCCTTCTCTTTTTAATTTATCTGCAATTGTCCTTGGATCTTCAACATAATCTGGAATTCCATTCCCAATGGTTAAAATATCTATTGCTTCATTCAAACTTTCAATGTCAAAGATATCTTCTCTTATTTTTGTCAGTTTTTTTCTTTCACTATCTTCAATATATTTTTTTATTTCTGAAGTTAAACTTACTCTAAATTTATTTTCTAAAAGAACTATTATTGTTTCTATTAACTCTTCTTTTTTACCTTCTTCTCTCAAGTTTTCAGCAATAGTCATTATAAACTCACTCCCTTCTAAAATGGTAGTTAAATTAAAGTCTATAAACCAACTTTTATAAATAGCTTATGCAATCTCTTCTAATAGCTCCCTCTGGAAGGCAATTTTTAACGCTTCAGTAATCAACTGTCTATTATTGTTAGAACAAGCTACTTCCACCTATTCTTTTTAATATTCTTATCAATGAATAAAAACCTTTACTGCTCCTGCTATAGGAAATTTATCCCTTTGCAATCTAATAATTCTTTCAAAATATTGTAAGATATTACTGTAGCATTCCATCAATATTTTACCTTGTGATAAAAATAATATAATTTCAAAATTAAAGTTCAATCTTTTAAAAGAACTTATCTGATAACTATTTTTGTGATTAGTAATTTGAAAGCTAGCTAAGCTTTTTGTTCTAGCTTTATCTATAATTTCATTACATGAATTAGTTTTCTTAAGAAAATCAATTACTTGCATAAAATTTTCTTCATCTGCAGGATATTGTTTATAGAATTCAAACTGTAATTCCAGAAACTTAATTAATTCTTCTTGATTTATAAACTCTTCTTTTAACTTCCAGATGATTTCTTCACCATTTTCAACTTTATCGTACATTGCTAAATCAATAATTTCATTTAATTTCACTAATATATCATTTAATTTAATATCTTTTTCTTCCACTTCAACTCTGCTGATTACTATATTTTTACATATACCTACACACAAATAATTACCCACTGAATTATCCTCCTAAAATAAATTAATCATTTCTCCCACTCATTACTACATATCAACTCAGCCTGTTCCATGACAGTTTCAATGGCCTAGGTGGATAGCCGTATTTCCTTAGTAATATCTTTACATTCACCCTCATCTTAGCTCGAACACTTTCCCTACTAAGGCAACGGTAATCAATATGCATTTTTGTAGTTACTAATGCTTAATCTCATCTTTAAAAATATTTAGCACCTCTTTATCAATATTAGTCACTTCTACTATCTTATCTATTTCTATTCCTATTTTAAGCATTTTTTTAACAATTTGAATTTTTTCTTCTCTTTTACCTTTTTCTCTTAATTCCTCAGCAATAGTCATTACATCTTTCCTCCTCAGGTATTTCTTTCTAAGCACCGAAAGCAACTCATCATGTGAGAAATCAATAGTAACTGTAAATTCCATTCTTTTTCTCCTTAATAAAAAAGAATCGGTAAGATTATTATAACATATTCACAAAAAAATGTTAATATCCTTTGATGTTTTTTGGATAAATTTAGATATTAAATTACCTCACTGCATAATTTAGATAATGCCGTGAAACTGCAATAGATAATTTTCTTAGCATGTCTTGACGTTCATGCAAATCTGACATATAATCACTTACTCCTTAGAATAATGCAGTCAGCTAATAGAAATTATGCAGTGAGTTAATATACAAAATAGGCTAAAAGGATTTTTACTCTATCCCTTTAGCCTATCTCATTTCTTCTATATCCAATTCTATCTCTTTATCCAAAGCAATAACTTCCTCTTTTAATAAATCAAACTCACTTTGTATCTCTTTTAATTCCTCATGTACTGGGTCATCATCTCGAACCTGTTCAGCTAAAGCTTTCATTCGCTTTAGTTTACTTTCAATTTCTGCTAAGTGACTATCCTTTTCCTTAACTTCTTCTAATTTCTTTTCTAAATACTTTTTCCGAAAACTATATACCTTCATCAGCAGAACCTTCCTCTAATTATTTCTATACCCTCACATCAATATTACTACCCCTGTGAGGTGTTACAATCTGTTCTATCTCCTTCGCTAACTCTTCCACACCTTCCATCAACTTCATCATAGCTGCAGCATCCTGATTCATAGTCTTATTAAGCATAGCTGTTCCTGTGTGTTGTTGTACACTTTGTAAAGATTGTTGTGATATTGCACTGATTTCCATACTTTTTACACCTTCCTCTATTAGCCTTCTTCATCTAAGTGTAAGCCCTTTAAACGTTCTATCCTGATCAAATAATCTACCTGAGCATCAGTTAAAGACTTCTTAACTGTCTCTCCTGTAGCATTATCAATTGTATGAGCTATATTTCTATCAATATCTTTATTGTATTTTAAGTTTACCCTATGATTTTCTTTACTATCCTTGAAGTTAATATCATTAACATCATCTATCTGCTTAACAGCTACTTTCGGAACTTCACCCTTAAGTAAATTATTAAACTTTTGCATTGTACTACTCAAGTTTAAATTATAAGATGGTAATCGCATCATCAACCACCTTTCTTCCATGGTATTTTAAAAAAGCGACCCAGGTATCCCTGAGCCGCCCTGAGGTAAAATAGAACCTCTAATTATTATCTATCTTCTTATATCCTACTCAATTAACCTAATAATTGAAGTACTGACTGTGGAGCTTGGTTAGCTTGAGCTAACATAGCTGTAGCAGCCTGATTAAGAATATTAGACTTAGTAAAGTCCATCATTTCTTGAGCCATATCAAGGTCACGAATACGAGATTCAGCAGCTTGTAGATTCTCAGCAGAAGTATCTAGGTTAGAAATAGAATGTTCTAGTCTATTTTGCATAGCACCAAGATTTGAACGAGCAGTTGAAACTTCTTCAATTGCGCTATTAATGGTAGAAATACTTGCTTCTGCATTTGCTCTTTCTGAAACATCAACACCATTGATTGTGAACTCAAGTCCATCAGCAAACATCTCATCGTCTAGACCTAGTTCAGCTGCTTCTATTACAGTACCGTCTGCAAGTACAATTTCATTATTAGTTAAATCTACTGTAGCATCTACTAAGTTACCGTCTTTAATCAAACTTCCGCTTGTAATCTCATAATTCCCTGCTGCTAAATTCTCAGTAACATTAGGATCCACTGTGTTTTTTATGTCATAATTAGCACCATCATTACTAATTGTAACTTGAGCACCTTCAGCTAAAATCTCTGAATCTGTAAGATCCATTACTTCATCTTCACCAACTTTAACTTCAGCAGCATCTATAACAGCAACAACATTTCCTGATGTATCTAATAGATTATTAGAATCATCTACTGTATAGATACCATCTGCTAATAAGGCGTTATCTTCATTATTAGAAGTAGTTCCTTGTGCTGTAGAAATAGTACTAGTTAAGCCAAGGTTACTTGAATTCATAGCATTAATTTGCAAATCAACATTTTGTCCTTCATTTGCACCGATTTGAAAACTACCTTTAAAAGAACCATCAAGTAAAGTTTGAGTGTTAAATTCAGTTGTATCTGATATCCTATCAATCTCTGACTGTAATTGATTCATTTCGTCTTGAATTGATTGTCTATCAATTCCTACATTAGTATCATTTGCAGATTGCACAGCTAATTCTCTCATACGCTGTAATATTGAATGTGTTTCATTCAAAGCACCTTCAGCAGTTTGAATAAGAGAAATACCATCTTGAGCATTTCTGCTAGCCTGATTCAATCCGCGAATCTGACCTCTCATTTTTTCAGAAATAGAAAGCCCAGCAGCATCGTCACCAGCACGGTTAATTCTTAGACCAGATGACAACCTTTCCATAGATTTAGCACCAGCATTTTGATTAGCAGTTAATTGTCTGTGTGAGTTCATCGCCATCATGTTGTTATTAATTCTCATAATTAATTCCTCCTTGAATTTTTTGTTTTTTGTATTTGCCTGTTTATGGGCATCCTTGCCCTACAGGTCAACCCTGGTTTACTTCTTCCTGTCTGCCTGACATCAGATCGGCCGTTTCTGTTGCCGGGCAACAGGGTTTCAGTAATCATTACAAAATTCACTGAATTTTCAGACAAATCACCAATGCTGTAAGCCTATGCGACACAAGGGATTAGAGGAGTCTATAAAATCCACCATTTGTTGTTCTATATAAAAAATAAAGATAGATGTTGCTACCATTTGAAAACTTAAGCATAAACTAATGATAGAAAATCTATAGAGAAAGCAAAAAAATAACCGCTACCTGTTAAGGCAACGGTAATATCTTAAGCTTATACATATACTCTATGATACTTTGCTAATTAATCTTTTGGCTATTTTTTCAATATCATTATTATTTGTATTCAGAAAATCTTTATATCCAGATAACTGAGCAATTTTTTTTACAAGCTTTTTCATTTCCTCTTTACGATCCCAATAAACATATGTTGAACTTTTTTCCGTAACTTCTTTTTTATATAAAACTTCATTTTCAGTATAATAATATTTAAATGTTACTACTTGATCTTCCTTTAAAAATTTAGTTACTACTACGATTTTTTCTTCTATTTTTGTTAAATTTACTGCTAAATAATCATCTCTACTTATATTATTTGCCAATACAAAAGGTGGAGTTCCTTTGTCAACCATTAGATCAACAAGCTCCTCAACATATTCCTTTATTTTTTGCATCTCAATTCTCCCCTCTTTTTTTAATACTTTCAAGCCTTTTTTTCAAGTCATCATGAATATTATGCACCATTTTAGTAGCTATGTCTAGCTCTTTAATAGACCATTCTCCATTTTTTCTGCTTGTACCTATTTTATCTTTAAGCTTTACATTAATTTTAAAAGCATGAAAAGCTGCATTAGTTTTCACCTTCTTTGTGATCCATCTATAATTAGGTTCAACATATTTTAACAGTGTATCACCCTGAGGGTCAAATCCTGCAGACTGAATAATATCTTGTGTTTCCTGATATATTAGATCATTTAACTGTTCATCTTTTTCTTTCCAAATAAGATCTGGTCTTTTTTCTGATAACTTTTCTTTTCTTTTTTTACCAGTTACCTGTCGTTCAATCAGTTTTTCTAATTCATCTGTTATTTCCAAACCTTCTTTTTCTAGACTTTCTATATATTTATCGACTTCTTCTTTATATTTATTAAGTGCAGTCTGATAATTAGCGATAATATCAATATCCTCTAAAAAAGAATCTGTTTCAAAATACCCATCTTTTTGACCAACCACTTCTGGAATTTCAACCTTTTGTTTATTACCAGGTTTAGTTTCTTTCTCTAACTCTTTTTTTAGTATTTCTTCTATTTCTAATATAGTTTCTGCTTTTTGTTTTTCTTCTTTATAGTATTCCCATAATTCATCAATAATTAAAGCTTTATGATATACTATATGAGCAGTATTATCTATTTCTGGTTTATCAGATTCATGAATTATTCTTAATGCTCTACCAACAAACTGGACATAAGGAGATAAAGTTCTAAAGGGTCTAAAAATAGATACTATCGATATATATTTATGATCATAACCCTCACCCAGCATACCTACATTAATTATAACTTGATGAATATCATTTTCAAACATTTTTTTATTTCTTAAAATTTCTTCATCACTTAAGTTACTATGCACTATAGTAGCACTTATATCATACTCATTATAAAGGTCTTTTATCTGTTCAGCATGTCTTATACTACAAGCAATAGCAATAATTTTATGAGGCACAGTAGATATTTCTCGTTTTTCTTTTAATAACCTCATACTTTCTTCTACCACAGATCTACTACATTTTTCTGAGTAAGCTACCCCTCTTGATACTATATCTTGCTCATTTTTTACTAAGTCATATATTTCTTCGATAGTATAAGTCCTGTCTTCTCCTTCCATAGATAAAGTTAATTCTTCAGGTATATAGTTCTTATTTCCTAGTTTTTTTACATAATTTTTAGCCATAGCCATTCCCAAAGGATAATCATACACAATTTTGCCAAATATCTTTTTACCATCTGCCCTAAAAGGAGTGCCAGTAACTTTAACTACTTTAGCATTAGAAAAATACTCAGTTAATTCTTTATACGTATCTGCAGGACAATGATGCGCTTCATCAAATATAATCATATCAAAGTAATCATTAGGTACAGTATTTATTAATGAGTTTTTATGTTCTTCATAAGTCTTTTGAATATTAGTTACAATAATTTCACATTGGTCTAATAGGTGTTTTTTATGGTAGGATTGATACTTAAGAATCTTAGGCAAATCATCATATGATAGAATAACCCCTCGTTTAATCCAAAAATTATCTTCACTACTTGAATCTAGTTTTTCAGTAATACCGTCATATATAATTAAATTAGGAGCTACAATTAAAACTCTCCCCTCAGCAATATTATAAGGAAGAATTCCAATTAAACCTGTCTTTCCACTGCCAGTTGGAAGCACTGCAATCGGTGGTTTTCTCTCTTTTTTATATTCTTCTGATTCAAAGTAATCTCTAATTTTTTTATAGCCTTTAATCTGAGGTTCACGCAAATTAGGATTTTGATTGATGAAAACAGAAGTATCAACAAAATAATCCATACTATAAAACACCCCTTTAGTTTAATTAATATTTCAACAAGTAATTTATACCTTTTTATATAAACTTCTTTGTTTTTTTGAAAAAACCTTGTTTTTTTTAAAAAAAGATAGCTATTATTAAAAATATATCAGTATATAAAACTAAAATTAATAATTAAAGATTAATGCTCACTGCATAATTTAGATAATGCCGTGAAACTGCAATAGATAATTTTCTTAGCATGTCTTGACGTTCATGCAAATCTGACATATAATCACTTACTCCTTAGAATAATGCAGTCAGCTAATAGGAATTATGCAGTGAGTTAATATACAAAATAGGCTAAAAGGATTTCTTCACTATCCCTTTAGCCTATTTCATTTCCGTTATATTTAATTCTATCTCTTTATCCAGAGCAACAACTTCCTCTTTCAATAAATCAAACTTTCTCTGTATCTCTTTCAATTCCTCATGTTCTGGATCATCATCCCGAACCTGTTCAGCTAGAGCTTTCATTCGCTTTAGTTTACTTTCAATTTCTGCTAAGTGACTATCCTTTTCCTTCACTTCTTCTAACTTCTTCTCTAAATACTTTTTCCAAAAACTATATACCTTCATCAGTAGAACCTTCCTCTAATTATTTCTACACCCTTACATCAATATTACTACCTCTATGAGGCGTTACACTCTGTTCTATCTCCTTCGCTAACTCTTCCACACCTTCCATCAACCTCATCATAGCTGCAGCATCTTGATTCATAGCCTTATTAAGCATAGCTGTTCCTGTGTGTTGTTGTACACTTTGTAAAGATTGTTGTGATATTGCACTAATTTCCATAGTTATTACACCTTCCTCTTTTATCCTTCTTCATCTAAATGTAAGCCCTTTAAACGTTCTATCCTGATCAAATGATCTACCTGAGCATCAGTTAAAGACTTCTTAACTGTTTTTCCTGTAGTATTATCAATTGTATGAGCTATATTCCTATCTATATCTTTATTGTATTTCAAGTTTACCCTATGATTTTCTTTACTTTCCTTGAAATTAATATCATTAACTTCATCTATCTGCTTAACAGCTACTTTAGGAACTTCACCTTTAAGTAGATTGTTAAACTTTTGCATTGTAGTACTCAAATTTAGATTATAAGATGGTAATCGCATCACCAATCACCTTTCCTCCATGGAATTTGAAAAAAGCGACCCAGGTATCCCTGAGTCGCCCTGAGGTAAAATATAACCTCTAATTATTATCTATCATATATTCTACTCAATTAACCTAATAATTGAAGTACTGACTGTGGAGCTTGATTAGCTTGAGCTAACATAGCTGTAGCAGCCTGATTAAGAATATTAGACTTAGTAAAGTCCATCATTTCTGCAGCCATATCAAGGTCACGAATACGAGATTCAGCAGCTTGGAGGTTTTCAGAAGATGTACCAAGATTTTCAATAGTATGCTCTAATCTATTTTGATAAGCACCAAGCTCAGATCTTTGAGCAGAAACTTCTTCTATAGCTGAATTTATATCTGTAACTGCTTTATCTGCAGCTGTTTGTGAAGAAATATCAATACCACCAACAGTAATTTGAGCATCAGCAGCTAGTTGTTGATCATTAGCAGCTCCGCCTCCTGCAATAACTGTATTTCCATCTGCATCTACATATTCTGAAGTTCCATCCCATGTCGCTACAACATCTCCAGAAGCATCTGTAATAGTGCTTTGATCAGAGGAAACAGTATAAGTTCCAGGTTCTAAGCCAGTATCTGATACTGAAGCAGTACCTGTAGCACTTAAATCAGCAGCTACTGTAACTTCTCCTGAAGTTACTGCGTGATCAAATACTAATGTATCTGCTGTTCCTGTTCCTGCATCTGTACCTGTATATGTTATACCATCATCACTAGTTGCCAAAACTGTTCCATCATTACTTACCATTTCGTAACCAGTATCAGTTTCTTGAATAGTATGTGTTCCTTCAACTATAGTGTCATTACCATCACCTGTAGCTGCAGTATGTGCTCCTGTAGTTTCAAATGAAGCATCGCCAGCTACACCTAAGTCAAACGCTCTCATATCTTCTATGCTTAATTCAATATTTTGTCCTTCATTAGCACCTATTTGGAATGTAACGCTCAAATCTCCGTCTAATAAAGTTTGAGTATTAAATTCAGTAGTATCACCAATACGAGTTAACTCAGCAGCTAATTGATCTACCTCTTTTTGTAGTTCATCTCTATCAACTTGCACATTAGTATCATTAGCAGATTGTACAGCTAACTCTCTCATTCTTTGTAAAATAGCATGTGACTCGTTTAAGGCACCCTCAGCAGTTTGGATAAGAGAAATACCGTCTTGAGCATTTCTAGAAGCTTGGTTCAAACCACGAATCTGACCTCTCATTTTTTCACTGATAGCTAATCCAGCAGCATCGTCACCAGCACGGTTAATTCTAAGACCAGATGACAACCTTTCCATAGATTTTGCACCAGCATTTTGATTAGCAGTTAATTGTCTGTGTGAGTTCATTGCCATTAAGTTGTTATTAATTCTCATTATTAATTCCTCCTTGAATTTTTTTGTATTTTGCCTGTTTCCGGGCATCCTTGCCCTACAGGTCAACCCTGGTTTACTTTCTCCTGTCTGCCTGACATCAGATCGGCCGTTTCTGTTGCTGGCAACAGGGTTTCAGTAACCATTACTACCCTGAACTTTATCAGAGTACTAATAATAGCTGAAATAAATAGGTTAAGTAATTATTAAAAACATATTCTTTTATCAGTGAATTAATAAATAAAGAATTTAATATTTTCTTATCTACTATATATATCGAAAGATATTTAACTAAGTTAAATGTATCAATGGTCCTTTTCTACTATTTATTTAGCTTTATATCCTATATTCTCGATTATTCTCCTTTTTTCAACATATCTCTTATTTTTCTCTCTTTTTTTCTTCTCCTTTTACATTAGATATCTGCAAAAGCTTATCTACATTCAATACATCACTGGCAATAGCATCTTTGTTTTCTGTCTCAACCTCTTTATAGACTTCTTCTCTAAGTATCTCAATCTCTTTAGGGGCATCTATGCCAAGCTTGACCTTATTATTATCCACCTCAACAATAGTGATAACAATATCTTCACCAATCATTATCTTCTCGTCTTTTTTTCTTGTAAGTACCAGCATTTATTTTGCCTCCTGTCTCTGTTTTTCAAGAGGAAAAACAGGATGCTTGATAGAGTAATTAGAATTATCAATGATAACCTGCTTAGCTAAGGCTTTTTTAGTATTTATTACCACAGGGGCACTTAGATTGATTGTCATATTTTCTAGAGAGTCCTTCATAGTACATATAGCTACTACTAAAACATCCTCTACCTGCTCTATCTCCAGCAATTCTTCAACCTGTTCACTTATTTCAAAGTCATAGTCTGACTTTACTTCCCATGGAATCATGCTTATAAAAGCAAGCTCTGAAGTGTTTGTAGATTGTAATACAAGAAAAGGAGAATCCTTAGCTAAAGTCAATAATACATAATCTTTTTCCTCTAAAAATCCAGGAATACCCTGAGGAAAATGAATTATTTCTTTCTCATCTATTTCTATTTCACCATGATATTTTGTTACTAATTCCACTAAACACACAACCTTTCAGATTGAGTAATTCTTTATTAATCTTTTAATTACAGTTATATAATTGTTTTTTATATTTTATTATTTAAATTATTACCTCTTACTGAAATATCAATATTATTATAACGCATCATATGAACATTTACTCTAGAACGATTTATATCTATCAAAGGTTTATTAGGAGTAAAATTTATTTCTGCACCCCTTGGCTGTATCTCTATATTAAGTTCAGCAGGAACATGCCTGAACTTAGGACCACTTAAATAAGCTACAGTCAGATCAACTGGACCATCAAAGGTTTCTTCTACAGCTATCTGTTCTATACTATTCCCCTCAGATTCTATTTTCATTAGCCTATCACCATTACGGGCTGTTCTAGCTAAGAACTCCATATGTTGCTGATCAATAGAATTTCTTCGATAATGAAGGTAATCAGTATTATTCTTCATATGCATATCAGACCGTGGTGGATAATTATCAATCTCCACAAATGTATCTTCCTGACTTATCTCTACAATAGCAGCCGGCTGTCTAATATTCATATCAGCATCAGGTTGCTCTATGCGAAGATCACCCTTTTCAATATTTATACCAGTTTGTGCAAACTGCTGATTTATCTGTATCTGAGGAATGTTCATACTTAAGCACCTTCATCTTTTTTAGCCTTGGATTTTATAACACTAACATTATGCTTTTAACTTATTACTATTTAATGAATGAATCTAAAAGTCTCCAGTTTCGAGTGAAAGAAAGAATCTGTTTAACAAAATTCTGTCTGAGTGAAACGAGTTTAT
Organism: Halanaerobiaceae bacterium ANBcell28; assembly: GCA_037623315.1. Lineage (GTDB taxonomy): Bacteria > Bacillota > Halanaerobiia > Halanaerobiales > DTU029 > JBBJJH01. The sequence goes on along the minus strand of JBBJJH010000005.1, from coordinate 29,465 downwards.
TTTGTTAGATTCTTTCTGGAAGGAGAAACTGGGGTTTAGACTTTTAATGAATGAAGTAATAGTAATAAGTTAACGCAGATTACCGTAAAAAATCAACAAGTGTGGGCTGCATAATCCTTGCACCTATTGATAATGAAGCTCGATAAACTGCTTCCTGCATCTTAAGTTGAGTAATCGCGTCTGCTATATCTACGTCTTCATTGTTTGATAAAAGTTCAATAGCTTGGAGTTTCTCTTCATCCAATCTATTGGCTGTTAACTCTAGACGATTTGTCCTGGCTCCAAGTCCAGCCCTTTCTCTCAGGTTATTATCCATCATCTCATCTACAACCTTCATACCATCAGAAATGTTTTCTATAGTAAGATCTCCAACAGTTACTTCTTCATTTGTTCTAATAACCTTTTCAAGAGCAGTTAAAGTATCAATGGTATTTGCAAAATTATCCTCTCCATTAATATTGATCGGTATTCTAATGCCTGCACCTATTTCTCTTACTATTTCTTCATTATCTCCATTAAAGGTGACATGATCATCTCCATCCCGAATTAGAAATGGCACCTCTTCTCCATCAGCTATTTTGGTAGTCTTACCAGCCATAAGATACCTATCACCAATTTTGGTATTGGCTAGATTTATCATTTCATCTCTTAGTTCTGCAATCTCTCCAGCAATAGCATCTCTATCTGTTTGAGATAAGCTTTCATTTGCTGCATAAACAGTCTGTTCTTTAACCCTATGCAGAATATCACCCTGATTAATCAAGACAGTTTCCGTATTATATAACCATTCTCTAGCCATCCCTACATTACGGGAATACTGCTCATTGGCGTTTATTACATTCCTCATCCCCATACTTGTTGTAACACCAATAGGGTTCTGAGATGGACGTGTAAATTTCTTTCCAGAAGATAGCTGTTGATTGTATTCATCCAGTCTCTTCATATTATTATGCAAATTTCTCATAAAATTATCATTTATTACTCCAGTAGTTACTCTCATTTAGAACACCTCCAATTATCTGATTATGCCCATTAGACTGTCCAGCATTTGATCTATCGTAGTGATTACCCGTGTAGCTGCAGTATATGCCTGCTGATATTGAATCATATTCGCCATTTCCTCATCAAGTGAAACACCAGAGACACTTATCCGGTGATTGTTCAATTGATCTACAAGTACGTTCTGATTATCTACCATTTGATTTGCCCTTTGGCCATCTACACCTACTACTGAGATGGTAGATTTGTAGTAATCAAGTAAGGTAGCTTTACCATCGTTCATGAGTTTGCGACCATTTATAACATCAGCCAGCCTAAAAGCATTATCCCCATCTCCAGCAGCTCTTGTAGATGTTATTGAAAGTTCTCCTGCACCTTCTATCTTAAATTCCATTGTGGAATTAAATTCCTCTGGCAAGCTAATAAAAAAGTTTTCGTCATTTACTTGACTATATGTTATGGTGTTTGTATACACTTCACTTTCTTCACCATCAGCGCCATACTCCCTAATTGTATAAGTAAAAGTATTTTCTTCGTTTTCCATAACATTTTCTATAACTTCTATTTCATAGCTAAAATCTTCTTCACTATCCATTTCAAAGTTATTTATTCTAATTACTCCAAGCTCATCAAGGAGACTTCCTGCTGCTATCTTATTCACATCATTGCTAATCTCAGTAGCCACACCTATACTAAAGGCATCATCTCCTACGAAAAAGTCTTGTCCTGCTTCTCCATTGAAATCATAGCCAGCTCTGTGAACCTGATTAAAGTTTTCAATCAATTCAGATGCAATAGTATCTAACTGGTCCTTATAGTGTGGAATTTCTTCATCCCGAATATTAAGAACACCAGCCAGCTCACCTGCTTCTATTATAGCTTCAGTCCCTGTCCTACTGAAGACAACAGTATCTTCATAACTACCTTCAGGTCCTCTTTCTATATTAAGAAGGTGAGTATCACTATGACTTACCATATTAATACCACTAATACTAATATTCAGACTGCCTCTTTGATCTACTCTGCCCTGAACATTAACCAGCTTATTCATTTCCTCGAAAAGAAGGTCCCTTTTATCCATTAGATCATTTGGTTTTTTCCCTGCTCCCTGTACCCTGACAATTTGCTTATTAAGGTCTGCTATTCGTGTAGCATATGAATTAACCTCATTAACCATAGTTGAAACATCATCATTTAAAGAATTTTTATAGGAAGTCAATTGATTATCCAATGAATGAAATGTATCAGATAAAGTTAAGGCCCTCTGTTTAACTGTCTCCCTAACAGCCGGATCCTCTGGATCATTACTTAAATCCTGCAAAGAACCCCAGAATTGATTCATGGATTCCCCAAGACTGGAATCTGATGGTTCATTAAAGATAAGCTCTATTCTATGTAAACCCTGATACCTCTTGTCCCAATATCCTAAAGACTGTTTCTCACCATTAATCTGAGCATCTATAAATTGATCCCTGACCCGGGAAATTTCTTCAAGTTTAACTCCTGTTCCTACCTGACCAGCGCCAGTAGGCATTCCCATACCGACAACTGTATAAGGGTCGGCAGCGGTATGTACAGCACGTTGTCTGCTATAACCTTCAGTATTAGCATTGGCTATATTATGACCTGTAACATCAAGTGATTTTTTCTGTACTTGTAAAGATTTTAAAGCGGTGTTTAGTGTACTAAAATATCCAGGCATTTTTACTCCCCCTATCCTCTTCTATCTATTATATGTGCTGATTTATTATCAACAGACTTTTGTTTATTATTATATGTTGTGTTTTCAGGTTCTACAGCTTTAAGAAACATATTCACAGAGGCATTATTTAATTTAATAGCTTCATTAATCAAAAACTTATTCTGTTCATTTTGTTCATGTAATTCATCTATAAGAGCAAGTAATTTATTTCTACTAGCAGATAAAGGTTCCTGCCAGGGTTCAGGAATTAACTTAATTAACTCCTTAAAACTAGGATCCTGCTTTTCCACGCCTTTGTTCTCACATATACTTTTTATAAGTTCAAAACGTTCTTGGTCTAATTGATTTAGAAGACTTATTATCTCATTATCATCCTGTAATAATTTACTCAAGTTATCTATATCATTGGCAACAATAGCTTCTTTTTTTTCATTGGCTAATTCAAGCAATTTGGAATAGAGCTTTTCTTCTTCCTTTAATACCTCCAACAAAGCCTTATAGCTGCTTTCGCTCATTTTTACACTCCCTATCTAAAACATAATATAACTATTTTGTATCATCTAATATTTTACGAGCAAGTGCTTTTGTATCTATCTGATAATTTCCCTTAGCTATACTTTCTTTCAACTTTGCAACTTTTTCCTGGCGAATCTCAGGCACTTCAGCCAGCTTCTTTTCTATCTCTTTAATTTGCTTAGCTTGGGCAGAAATAGACATAGAATCAGCTCTATTATTCCTAAGTGACTTATCTTGTTTATTCTGCTGTTTATACCTCTTCTGAATCTCATTTAGATGAATTCCATTAATCTTCATAATATTTCCCCCTGAAAACATATCATTTTTAGTCATTCACTCAGCAATCTAGTAAATTGCCTCTATTTTATTTATCGTAAAAAAAATTATAAGCTTAAGTAAATATTAGCTTATAATCTTTAATAATTTTAAATTATAACCCAATTGCTCTCGTTTAGAAGCAATAACTAAGAATTTCCAAGCAATTAAGTCTGTCAGATTACCTTTTTTTTCTATCCTTCACCCGATTAGCTGTAAACATCTTATCATCTACATTTTTCTTTTTCGAATCTTTTTTCTTTTTCTTTTCCTTACTATTAAAACCATCAACTAACTCTTGCTGACAACTATTACAAAAACGACCAGACGGAATAGGGAGTCCACAGCGTTCACACTCTATCATAAAGCTAAAATCAATACCCTCTGCTACTAAACGTCCTTCCCTAACAAACTTAATAATTAATTCTCGTTCCACTTCAGTAGCAGTGTGTACCTCTTCAATAGTAGCATTCGGGTTATCCCATAAGTAATCCCTTACCTTTTCGAAATCGTTTTCTTCACTACTTCGGCAAACATTACAAACCTTACTTGTTCCATCATAAGCAAACAGTTTACCACATTGGGGACAATTACGTAAATCCATATAAAAATCACTCCTTATCCATTGTTGATATCAGTTAATGCTTAAATATAATCATAACTTTATTTTTTGCGTTGTTTTTTACTTTATTTATATTATAGCAACAATTTTCGACAATGACAATCAGACTTTTGCTTCCTTTTAATGAAACTTATATTGTAGTTTAGAAAATTTCTTGTTTAAATTTTCCAAAAATTGTTTCACAAGGAACAATTAAGCCCTAAATTTCGGCCTTCTTGTTATTTTTCAAAAAATTCACAATAAATTTATGAACTTATACTATTTTTTTAAAAAACTTCCTAATACTGTTTTAGCACTTTTTATAGTCATACTAAACAAACCCTTGTTTTTCTCAAATATTGACTCTAAACACTCAATTAAATAATCTATTTCTTTATAGGTGATTATTAAAGGTGGTTCAAAGCGAATAACATTAGGATTGTTTAGTGTATAAGCAGTTATAATCTTATGATCATTTATCAAAGCACTAGCAACCATAGCTGCCAGATATTCTTTAGACAATTTATTCAAAACTCCTCCTGATATTTTGTCTAAAATTCCCGTTTCTACTTCTTTAAACTCGAGTCCTATCAATAAACCGCGGCCCCTAACTTCTTTAATCATCTCATACTTATCTGCCATTTCCTGTAGCTTAGCCAGGAAATACTCCCCTTTCTCTGCTGCTTGCTTAGCTATATCATTATCTACCAATTCATTCATAGTAGCTATAGCTGCAGTTGTTGCTAATGTATTTCCGCCAAAGGTTGATGTATGTAACAATGCTTTATCTATACCACCATATGCCTTATTCCAAATCTTTTCAGTAGTAGTAAAAGCACCAATTGGCATTACACCACCTCCAAGGGACTTAGCTGTACATATAAAATCAGGTACAATATTATCATGCTCAGCCGCGAACATAGCACCTGTTCTAGCAAAACCTGTTTGAATTTCATCAAGAATAAAATAAACTTCATATTTATCACAAAGTTCTCTAACACCCTTAAAATAATTTTCTGGTGGTAAATTGATACCACCTTCACCCTGAATAGGCTCTATGATAAAAGCTGCAAAGCCTCCATTTTTAAATTTATCTTCTAATATTCCAAGTTCACCATAAGGAACCATCTCATTACCAGGTACCATTGGTTTAAAAGGTTCTTGATATTTATTTCTTCCAGTTACAGAAAGAGATCCCATTGTTTTACCATGAAAAGAATCACGACAGTATAAAACTCTTTGTTTAACAGCAGCAATTCTAGCTGTTTTTATCGCACCCTCCACCGCCTCAGTACCACTATTACAGAAAAAACTATGATTAAGATCACCAGGCATTAATTGAGCTAAATTATATGCTGCTACAGTTTCCATAGTACCCATTGAAGCTTGCATGAGATTGGGCATTTCCATTACACGTTTAACAGCCTCTATAACCCTGACAGGATTATGTCCAAGGTTTAAAGAACCATATCCTCCTAAAAAATCTATGTACTCCTTACCATCTATATCCTGAAGTGTAGTACCACTAGCACTAAGAAATTGGCGGTCAAAATTTAACAAAGATAGCATTTTAGCAAAACTAGGATTAAGGTGTTCTTTATAAAGCCTATTCACTTCATTTTTACTCAAATCTAACGCCTGATTGATATCCATTAAATTCTTTTTCATGAAAAAATCACCTTCCTTAAGATATATAATTATCCTTTTTTTATAAAAATCCTGCTTATAATTAAGGCCTTTGATACAAATTTAATATTAAATCAAGCTTCGCACTTGCTAGAAAAGTTTGTATAGACTTCCTGCTTAGCCATATGTTGAATGAGCATTCAAAAAGCTCCAGTCTTATGTCTAAGCAGGCTTTATGCGGTATATTCAACGACGAAGTTTGAGTTACTGACATTAAAAAATAAAATACCCAACTTGCATCTATAGCAGCAGGGTATTTTATAGTTTACGAACTCTATTTAAATATTATACACTTCTTGGTAAAACTATTTTTCTATTACTAATTCTACTTCATTAAATTTAATTGGAGTATTTATTGTAGCCAAGTTAGCAGTAAGAATATATTCTCCGATGTCTTCAAATTCATAATCAATTTCCACATTATAATCTAAACTCTTTCCTGGCGCAACTTCAATATCAGCTAAAGCCATGGTAAAAAACTTATCATTAGACCAGCGCCAGACTTCAAGACCTTCTTTTTCTAAAGTTAAGTCATATCTCTGCCCAGACCCAAAGCTTAAATTAATAGCCTCATCACTAAGATTATAAAATCTAATATGAGCATTTATAAGTTCTGACATACTGTAATAAGACTTTTCAGTATATAAACTTGATATATAATCAATACTTTCGTTTAATTCATCTAATAATGTCCTAAGTGAATTAATGGCAAGATATGTTCTTCCTTCTATAAGCTTTGGACTTTCTGCTAAAGTAACTGGCTTATCACTAGCTCCATTTAAAGACAGTCTCACAAATTTATCATTTCCCCTAATAACAACTTCTTTTCTTTCCTCTAAATAAGCTAATGTCCATCCTTTACTTTCAGCCAGATCCCTCAACTGAAACATCTCACGACCATCAATCTCATAAATTCTCATACTTATATCCTCAACTCCACTTTCAAAATCTTTTTCTATATTTCCAGCATAAACAGAACTTAAGAAAAACAAAGAAATGATAGATATCATTATTATCATTATTCTTTTACTTCTGAAAAAATTCATATTCTCCCTACCTTTCTAGCTTATATGATATATTATTTGCACAAAAATCTACTCGCTATATAATTTTTACACTTCTATATATAAAATATTCTAGAAGAAGCAAGAAATACCTGCTGGTATTTACTGGTCACTAATAATTTACTATCAAAATGGACATCATGGAAGATATCTTATATAATATTTAATGAAAGAAATTAGAAAACCTAATTTTTAAGATTCACTTAATAATGTTAGTAAACATAATAAAAGTATAAAGTTAAGCTTAAAGCAAGTACACTTTAAGCTTTTGTTTCAATAATATTATACATATACTTATTTTAGAAGTATTGGGAAGGAGTAAAAATGGAGAAGAAAAATATTAAAACTGCATTAATAGATGGTTATCTGGATGAACCGTCCTGTCTAGGGGTTCCCCCTTATATTTCGCCACACATTCGTTATACATATGGCTCTTTACTTAAAAGCGGCATTGATGAAGAGAAAATTTCATATTTTACGATTGACCAATTACGAGAAAACTGGCAAGAAAAGCTTAAAGCTCTTGAAGAATATGATCTAGTAATTATCATAGCTGGAACCACAGTACCAGGTCATTATTTGGGGGGTAAACCAATATCCTTTAAGGAGATTAAAGAAATAGGTAAAACTGTATATTATCCTCAAAAACTTTTAGGAGGACCCATTACCCTGCTTATAAAAGAAGTAGATGGCTACGACTTTATTTCCCGGGAAATTACTGCCAAAACCCTTAGTCAAAAACTTACAGGTCATAGTATTAACGATAAGAATTTAGCAAGTTTCATCAGGGAATGGGCTATTTTAGGAGCGAGACTTAGCAAAAGGCATCCATCCTTCCCTAATCTTATCTGTGAAATAGAAAGTTTTAGAGGTTGCCCCAGAGTAAAACATTGTGCTTTTTGTAGTGAAAGATTGAAAAAAACTATCTATCAAAGACAGCCAAAGGATATTATTGATGAAGTAAAAGCATTAGCCCAAGAGGGTAATCACTATTATCGTTTAGGTTGTCAAACTGATTTGTTACTTTATCAAGCTAAAAGGATAAATAAAAATCACTTTAAACTAAACCCTGGAGCATTAGAAGAAACTTTTGCTGGTATAAGAGATGCCGATCCTAAATTAAAGGTTTTACATCTAGATAATATCAATCCTGCTAATATAATCAACTATCCTGAGGAAAGCAGACAAATCTTAGAAACAATAGTTAGATATAATACCCCTGGAGATATAGCAGCTTTTGGCTTAGAATCTGCCGACCCATTAGTTTTAAAAGAAAACAATATAGAATCAGATCCTGATAATGTTTTTAAAGCAATAGAAATTATGAATGAAATAGGTGCTAAAAGAGAAAAAGGTGTACCCAAATTACTTCCTGGAATCAATCTTTTACATGGTTTAATTGGAGAAAGAGAAGAAACAATGGAATATAATTACCAATACCTTAAAAAAATATACCAGGCAGGTCTAATGCTGAGAAGAATCAATATAAGACAAGTAGTAAGTACAAATAATTATCCTTTAAGTAAAATAAACGAACATAAGTTTAAGAAATATAAAGAAAAGATCAACAAAGAAATTAACAAACCTATGCTTGCAAGAGTCTTTCCTACTGGCACCATTATAGATAATGTCTTGATAGAAGCCCATAAAGGCAAACTTAGCTTTGCTAGGCAATTAGGAACCTATCCTATACTAATTGGTATCCCTGGAAATTTAGAATTAAACAAATTTTATACTGTAAGAGTTATCGATCATGGTTATCGCTCTATAACTGCATTACGCTGGCCATTTTCTATTGAAAATGCTTCTCTCGAAGAGTTAGAAGCCATACCTGGAATTGGCAAAAAAAGGGCTTTAAAGATATTTAGCAAACAAGCAAAAAATATAAAAGAACTAAAAGACATATTAGGAAAGGACTTCCCTCTTAATAAGTGGCAAGATTGGTTCTTTCCTAATACATGATAGTCGCTTCTCAATAGCTACTTCTCTTTTTTGCTTATCTTATACTTGATTTTCTTATACTTGATTTATCATATGCTTAACTTATCTGTGCTTAATTTATCTTGGCCTTAAATAGGAGCTGTACGGTTTCGCTTTTTTCCATTAATGAAGTTATGGCTAAGCAGGCTTCGTGCGATAAATTCTTCCGCGAAATTTAAGTTTTAATAACCTTTAGCATAATCCATTAGGTTTAATAAATCACTGCCATCGTTAAATCTTTTCAGATTCTCTTTAAAGATTTTGATGGCATTTTTATTATAATCAGGATAGGCACCAGAAATATGTGGTGTTATATAGACATTCTCCAAACTATACAAAGGAGAATTTATATTTAAAGGTTCTTCTTCAAAAACATCCAAAGCTGCTCCATCTATTTCTCCATCCTCAAAAGCTCTAATCATAGCCTTTTCATCAACTACCTCTCCTCTAGCAATATTAACAAAAAATGCTGATTCTTTCATAGCTTTAAACTCTTTTTCTCCAAACATAGCTCTTGTTTCATCTGTTAATGGCACTGTCACTACTACATAATCTGCCCTGGGAAGCAGTTGTAACAATTCCTTATTAGAATAAAGCTCATCAATATGATCTAAGCTCTCATTTATATTTTTTTTCACGGCTATTGTTTTCATTTTAAAAGCCTTAGCTTTAAAAGCAATTTCCTTTCCAATACTGCCAATTCCAATTATAGCTATAGTCTTTCCAGACAACTGATTAACCGTAAGCCACTCCCACTTCTGCTTTTTCTGTAATTCATAAAAATCATATAATCTCCTGCTATGATTCAATAGAAAACCCATGACATGTTCAGAAATAGGGTCTGCATGGATACCACTCGTACTTGTTACTTTAATCCCTTTTTCTTTTAAATAATTTAATGTTGCAGTATTATTAAAAGAGTCTAGGCCAGCACTCCAAGCCTGTATCCAATTAAGTTTTTCTGCTTTTTCTAAAAGCTCTAGTTTTATACCATCTCCACCACTTATCACAATCTCTGCGTCCACTATTTCTCTTTTCTGCTTTTCTAATTTAAGACATTTAAGAATTTCAACATTAGCAAAAGAATCTTGAATTTCATTTATATACTTTTCTTTCAAATCAATTAATAATAATAATTTCAATTTAATTCCTCCTAGTTAGCAAAAGCCTCCACAAGATAGTTTTGCACTACATGAGAGGCTTACTTATAATATATAATACTTTAATTTATCAATAAATACAACTTCGTGAATTAAGTTATAGCTAATCTGGCTTTTACACTAATAATTCAACTTCGAAAGTTGAGTCATTAATATTCAGTATTACATTACTTGGTATTTTTAATACTAAAATTCAATTTTCATATTCAATCCTATCTCCACACCTTTTGATCTATAGAACAATCCACTTAAATCAGAAATACCAAGGTCTGCCTTAAGGGATCCTAAGTGTAATCCCATACCAGTATTTATGGCATAATTATGCTGTAAAGTTGAGTAGTTCATCCCCATTCTTAAAGGTAAAAATCCAATTCTTGAATACTCAGCTCCCAGGGCAAATTTATGATCACTTAAGCTATCTTTAAAGATATCGTCATTATAACTTGTCATAGTATAGCCTCCATGCAGGTCAAAATTATCAGTAAAACTTATTCTTCCACCTACTTTAAAAATTAGAGGCAAAGTATAATTTAGAACTCCTTCTACAGCTTCCCCTTCTATTTCCTCAGTAAAATCCCATGTTTCTTCCTCTTCATTATAGTATAACTCAAAATGTCTATAAGCATCAACACTCATGCTTCCATCTATATTAAATACACTTAAACCCAAAGCTAATTTATCGCTTAGCTCAGTGTATAAACCTATATCAAATGCATGCCCTATAGCAAAATCACCATTTTCAATATCAGAAAACTTGATAAAAAAATCTTCGATATTATCCTCTATCCTAGGATTACTACCCTCTAATTCTAATAAAATACTACCATCAGCGCTGGACTTAAATATAGTACCAATTAAATAATGATATGTCATGCCAACATAAATATTATTGACCTGCATAGAATTACTTAATGAGTCTGGCATTTTTAATGAAAGATTTAAACCAGTATCACCATAAATAGCTGAAGTAAATTCACTTCCTGTAAGCTTATAGTTTTTATTATTTTGATTTCCATCTAAAATTAGCTCTGCTAAATCAGGAGCAATTTTCATCATGACATTTCCCCTGGCGTCAGCAAAAGCAGTTACTGCACCTATATTTATCCTAGTTCCAAGATTAATATCTGTATCCATTAGAAGTCCATCGTCTGCAATCTTATTCAAAACATTTTCCTTATAGGCATCATCCAAAAAATCATTTACAAATACATTGTTCCAAAACCCTGCATTAGCGCTCAATTCCAGGGCAAATTTATGATCCCCCGCATTAATACTTGCTGGATTAGCATATAAGGCATCAATCCCAGTAATAGTAGGAAAGTCATCAGCGAGACCGATTGTTCTAGCTGTCATTCCAGCAAAAAGCAGATTGTTAAAACTTAAGATAAAAAATAAAATAATTGATAAATATAATAACTTCTTTTTCATCCTCATTTATCTTCTCCCCCCTCTAATAATTAACTTTAGCATCAATTACTGTAACGATATCTTCCATTTTTATATAACCTTCTGGACTTATGCGTATCTCCCCTTTTTCAATAAACAATTCTACTCCGAAATATAAATTAGATTCCAATAACTTGTCGAACATCTCTTCATTAATAATTATCATTCTCTCTTCACCATTACTACCATTACTTATAACATTTGTAAGAAACAAGTTTTTCTCTTGATAAAGTTCTTCTGCTAATTCCTGGCTAGTCATCAAACTAGCATCTTTAATACTAGCTAAATACAACCTCAATTCAGGTTCAATTCCTAATTGATTGTCTAATGTAGAAAATTGAACATATGAAGATTTTAATAGATTGTTTTCAATAAATTCTTTATCACTATGACTTAGTTCCGGTATTTCTATAGGTTCTAATTCAAAAGTAAAATCCTCGTATAGTGTAATATCAAGACCTATTTCAAAATTAATACCTATAGCTAAACTATCCCCTTTAGCTATACTCACTGTATCACTATTAACAATACTCAAAGTGGACATATCTATTTCAATATAATCTGGATTACTCATTAAAATATCTAAAAAGTCAGTTTCTATCTCACTTACAAGACTAATACTAGTCATAGCGTTTTCACTATTATCTATATAGCTACTATCTGCATCTATGTCACCTAATGTAAAGGCAAGGGTTTTGCTAGCATTTTCAAAAGCCTTTAGACTCAATGAGCTTAAATCCAGTATCCAAGAGCTATTATTATTAATTCTTAATTCGATTTTCAAATCATTTAATGCAAAATTGTCTAGCTCACCTAATTCAGGAATATCTGAAATTGTTTGAACAAAATCATCTCCAATAAAATTAGACAAATCCAAAGATTGGAAGTCGATGGAGGCTACTTCAACATCTTCAAACGATACATAAACACTTAGCCTTTCATTACTATCATAATCAAAATTCTCTCCTGTAATTTTTATCTCTAGATCAGTCAAGCTAAGATTATCCATTGATAAAGTTTTACCTTCTACAGATATATTCTTTGAGTTTGCAGCGATATCTCCTATTGAAATAGAAGTAACTTCTAAATCCAAAGCATTTGGAGAATCAATATCTACTACTATTTGACCTGCTTCAAAGCCAATAGCAGCTAAATCATAATCATCAAATTCAAAAAAGTTAAGCTCAATTTCATCTATATTAATACTAGTATCAATTTTCCCTTCATAACGATTCACCTTATTTACTATGGCATCATCTACAGAATATGTGAAACGTATATTATCTTCTGAATCCAATGGTCCTTGACTTGTATTAATCCTTATAACCCTAAGTGCTATTTCGTTTTCTAGTTTTCTTCCCCTAAGGTCTATGTATGCCTCTTCTGGATTAAAGTTAATTGCATGTCCAGGAATGTTTTCGTAAGTAAGTTCTTCTAAAGTTCCGTTACCAAAATCTAATTCCAATACAATCTCATCTATTACATACTCTACCTCTGATGAAATTAAGAGACTTAATTTTCCTTCAGAAAATTCAATACTTTCAAATCCTTCAAGGTCAATAGGATCAATTTCTGACAGATCATAATCTGAAAGGTCATCCGAGTTTACTCCTCCAGGTATTGGAATATCATCAGAGTAACCATTTAAAACATTACCTAGATCAATGGCATCCAATTCAAACTCAGCACTTATATCCATCCCATGAAATTCATCATCTAAAGCTTCTACTAATTCATCCCCAAAATTAAAAGAAATAAGTTCATCATCATATGTATATTTTACTAAGTCTCCTTCAAGATCAAGCCCGCCAATAGCTGCCTCTTCAAAGACTTCCTTAACTGTAGTACTTTGGCTTTCAGCCATTGGCAGTCGAAGAGAAATATCCCACGAAGGTCCAAACCCACCCTGGGGATTACTACAAGCAGTTAAAGTAAAAATAACTACTGAAATAATAAGTAAAAGATTAAATCGTTTTTTCATTTTATACACTCCTTTATTAAGTCAATTGTAAAAAATACTTTTTCTAATTCAATAATTTTCGACATCTTAAATATAAATTCGACATTTTCTTTCCTTATTATTAATATTTCTATTCTAAGTAAATAAATCCTGCCTACTTAGCAAAAAATATAATAAACTTTATATAAATTAAATTACTATCTCGTATAAAAAACCAAGTATTAAGAAAATATAATAGAGAAGTAAATGATAATGAAAGGATGAAAATATGCCTGATTTAATGACTAGAAACAAATACAAAGATGCTTGTAGATATAGAATGAGAGAATCTTTAGAAAACTTACTTGACATGTGGGATCCTTTACATGACGAAGAAATAGCCACTTTAAACAATATAAATGAATCCTTAGATATTCTCAAAAATATGCTAGATGAACTAAAATACTTTAGAGAAAAAATCTTAACTACAGACAAGGAATACGAGAGGAATAAAGATACTATTTATTGATGATCTAATTAAATTTGTACATAGCGAAGCACATTGCTTTTATAATAAAAATATGACAATAATCATTTACATCTTGCGAAAGCAGATTTATCTGAGCAATAAAAAAACATATCCCCATTTAAACCTAGGGGATATGTCATTTATATCTTTTATAAAGTTATTAATTATACTTTTTTTACAGCCTTAAAATATACTTATAAAAATTTAAAACAGTGCATTAACCGAAATCATTGCAGCTAAGTTAGAACCTGAGGAGCCTTCAAAACCAAAGGCAGTATCCATACTAAAACCAGTCAAATTCAAACCAAGACCAAAAGTATTATATGTAATATAGTCACTATCAATTCTACCTGCTCTTAATGATACAGCATTAAATAAAAAATTCTTTTCTAATCCCATATGTAATACCTGACCATGTACTTGATTAAAAAGGTCATCTATATCAGCTGCTAGAGTTAAATTAACAAGAGGAATGCTTATAGAAGCCCCTATTCGACTCTTTGTTTCAGCACTGTACTCTTGAGTATAATCATTATTATGATTATCATCAACAAATTTCCAACGATCACCATCGTGTATGTACTCTCTCTTCTCACCTTCTAAATCAACATTGGTGCTTACTGCATTTTCAAGAAAATAACCTACCCTAAAAATATCTGTAAGCTTAGCCATTAATCCAAGATCAAGTCCAAATCCTCTCCCTGATATATCCTTTTGCTTATTATAATTATTCGTTAATTGATATATATCTTTATCTATATCAAAAAACTTAAGATTAACACCATATGATAAAGCTCCTAAACCTAGAGGTGGATTGATAATTTCATTTGCAAAACTTAAAATCCCCTCCCTGCTTTGTATGATATCCACAGAAGCAGTATTGTTTTCAATTTGGGATGACATCTCAACTTTATGATTATAAGTTAAAGCAAATGAATCTACTTTAAGACCAATAAGACCCTGAGTATTTACACTTGCATCATCGGGTAGGTGTTCTATAACATTAGCATATTGATTATTATTAATATAATCATCAATATTCCTAGCCTCATAGAACTGACTGATATTATTTAATTCTATACCTACATTAACATTAAGCCCAATTAAACCTGCATCAACTAAAGCAGCCGGATTATATAATACTGCTTCTATATTGTCAGCTTGAGCAGTAAAAGCACCACCCATCGCAAACGAACGTGCTGTCAAGTGTTGCTGTATTCCTGTCTCTGAAGCAAAAACAGTTCCTGAAACTAAAATAATAAATAAAATCATTAAAAATATCATATATTTTTTACTATCCATTTACATTGCCCCCTATAAAATTATATAATATTTAATTCAACTTGCCTTCTTTTATTAATTTAATAGCTACCTTAGCAACCTGTGGGTCAAACTGTTTACCACTGTTTTCAATAACTTCCTTAAGAGCAATTTCTTTGGAAAGTTTTTTTCTATAAACCCGATCACTACGCATAGTGTCCCAGGCATCAGCTAATGTAATTATCCTTGCAAAAAGAGGAATTTCCTCTCCTTTCAATCCATCAGGATAACCTTCACCATCCCACCTTTCATGATGATGCCTTACATAAGTAGCTATATCTTTTAATTCTTCAGAGTTTGTTAAAACATCATAACCCCAAATAGTATGTCTTTTAATTTCTTGATATTCCTCTGCAGTTAAAACTCCTGGTTTATTTAATATATTCTTACTAACTAAAATTTTACCTATATCATGTACCAAACCTGCCCATTCAATATTTTTTACTTCTTCTTTGGAAAAACCTAATTCTCGAGCCAACAATGAAGAAATTTTAGCAACATTTTCAGAATGTCCCTTAGTATAAATATCATGTATTTCTAAGATGTTGATCATAGATAAAATGATTTCACGTTGGAACTTCTCATGAATATGTTTATAATTTTGAATTGTCATGAAAGCGGAAGCTAAGTTGGCAAAAGCCCTTATTGTCTGTAATGACTGTTTACTTAGATTAGCATCACTGGATTTAGCAATATCATAATTTAATGAACCTGCCAAGCTGTCACCAACATAAAGCTGAACAGAAATAAATGCTTTTATAGGTTTTTTTACACTTAACATAATATCTCTTAAATAATTTTTAGGGTATTTCACCTTGTCTTTTTTCAAATCTTTCACATAAACTAATTCTTCTAATTCTTCAAAGTATGAAAGATCGATATCCAGTTTTTGTATTTTTGACAGATCATGCCCCACAGCATCCAACCATTTTATTTGATTATTTTCAACTATAAATACAGAGCCATAATCAATCTCTGGAATTAATTTTTCAGCAACATAAAATAATTCAAGTAAAAACTCTTCTTTATCATCAAAAACAGCAGTTGATAATTTACTAGCCATTTGTATAATATTATTTAAATTATTAGCTAATTTTGATGTTTCTTTATAAGAATCTTCCAACTCCTCATTTACTGCCCTAAGTTCTTCAAAAGAACTAGCTAATTCGCTTGTCATTCCCTGATAACTAGACAGTAACATATTTACCTCTTTTAAATCAGTAGATTCAAACTTATCATTCACAGCCGACAAATCATATGTTCCTATTTTATTCATATTTTCAGCTAAATAAGAAAATGGAGCAGATATCTTATTTATCAACCTTCTATTTATAAAGAAAACTATTAGAATAGATAAAAACAAAACAAGGAAAATAAAGACAGTTATAGCCCTATTAAAAGGGAGCATCTCTTTTGAAAAATCCATATCTAATCTTATGTAATAGACTTCAGAGTTAAAATAATCAGGATCAGTATTTTCCCATGCAGTATAATATGTATATGTATAATTATTTATTTTTTCTACAAATGGTTCCTCTGCTATTTTTTCTATTGGGCTAATTTCATTATCACTAATTAATATATCGTCAAGTTTATTAGAAATCTCAATATTTCTAATAAATAAAAAATTATCTTCAAGATTCACAAAGCGATTTAGTATACTGTCGAATAATTTCCTATCCATTGGCAAAGTAACTTTAAGAATATAATCCTCTGATAATTCAACATATGTATTTTTAACAAAAACATTAGAATTCTCTTTAAAAACAAATCTTTCTATTTCTATTTTTTCTCCTACTGAAGGTAAAATCTTTTGCTTATTGTTTAATACTGATGGACTATTGCTATTGTTAGTATAAATAATCTCAGCAGATCTATTTACTATGTAATAGAATGTTTCTTTATTGACCTGTTCTAAGATTCCTAGCATATCTAATTGAATTCTATATTTTTCTATTGTATTTACAAAAATGTTATTTACATAAAAATTATCAAATTCATCATAAAAGTCAATTTCCTCAAGTTCTTCTTTGAAGTCTAATAGTATATTTGTCCCAATTTCATCATAAGAACCCTCAACTAAAGCTAATGTATCATCAAATTGTACTAAAGAAGAATATATTGAGTCAATAGTCATATCATAGATATAATTAGACATTATAGCTTGTATGTACCCATGTATTAAAAAAACAACAGACAAAAATATAAAAAGTGTTAATATAACAAAAAGATAAGCAAACTTACGATTAATGTAATTATTTATAGTGCGCTCTGTCATTATGCCACCTCGTTTATCATCCATCGTGATGCTTTATATATCAAATATTTAGACAGTTATTCATAAGTTTTTCTTAACAATATTATTTCTTATTATATATTATTCGCCATTTTTTTAAAAAGTCCTTTATAAAATCTTAATGAATTAGTACTTATATGTAAATTTAAAAAAGCGAGCAAATATATATTTGCTCGCTTAACAATGCTATTATTTTAATTATGATTTAAACTAGCATTTTCAACCAATACATTTGCACTAATTAAGGCTAATTAATTTCTATATATACTTCACTACTAGCACCTTCTGAAATTATGACGTTTTCTCTATTAAAATAGGATTCTCCTGAAATATTCAAAGATACATTTACAGTATAGCTTCCTGGTTTTAAAGCTGAGAATTTAAAGTCTCCGTTTGCACCAGTAGCACCATGAGCTACTAATTTATTTCCTTGGGTAAGTGTTATCAAGCCTTTTCCTGCATACTCAGGTCCAAGGTCTGTTTCTACATGTAAACTCCCATATTTCATTTCCTGGAGATCTCCTAACATTGCTCCCATATCAATAACTCCGTAACCAAGTTCTTCTGTAAACCCTTCGCCTTTTGCTGTCTGCTCTAATTGGTTTTTAACTTCTATAGGTGTTAATTCTGGATTTTCTGATAATAATAATGCTGCTGCTCCTGATACAAATGCTGATGCCATTGAAGTTCCATCTTTATAATCATATCCCCCTGGAATTGTGGAGCGAATCCTTTCACCTGGAGCTGCTACAGAGTTCCAATAACCTAATGTTGAAAAATCAGATCTTTTACCTGAAGGATGTGAAGCTGCTACTGAAATCACTCCATTATAGGATGCAGGATAAGTTAATGTTCTTCTACCATGATTACCTGCTGGGGCTACTAGTACAACTCCTGCTTCTAATGCATTGTCTACTGCATCTTTTAATGCATAACTATATCTTTTAGCTCCAAAAGACATATTTGCTACTATTTTTACATCATTATCTTCTACATAGTTAACTATATACTCTAGTGCATCAATTAATGGTTCTGAAAATACTTGCTTCTCTTTTTCTGAAACTCTTATTGGCATTATCTGATTTTCTATAGCTACTGATGCTACAATGCCTGAAATATGTGTTCCATGTCCATCGATATCTTTTATGTCCTCATCATCATTATTAAATCTATCGTATGGAGCGACAATTTTATCATTAGCAAATTCTGAATGCTCTTTGTCAATCCCTGTATCTACCACTGCTACAATTACATCAGAACTTCCTTTAGTAATTTCCCAGGCTTCTCTTGCTTTTATCTTATCAATTGCCCATGAGGAAATATATCCTTCTTCTGGTTCAACTGCATCTGTAGTTTGATAAAACTCGTATGCTAGATTGGGTTCTACAAATAAGATTTCTTCTTTACTAGATAGTTTGTCAATCACCTTGAGCAAATCTTCTCCTGTTGTTACTTCTGCTAATACCCAACCTATCTTTGGCCATTCTCTTTTTTGCACAATTCCATTTTCTTCTAATATTCCTTTTATTGGTTGATTAGATTTTATCAATATCTCATTTGCTGCAAATTCTGCATCACTGTAATCTATTGTTTGCTGCTCTGTTTGGATTCCACTTTCTTCCCTTATAGCTTGGGAACCAGGGAAATTAGAACAGGCTGTAAAAAGCAAAACCATAATAAGAGTAGCTATTATAAATAAACTCTTTTTCATTTTTATTTCCTTCCTTCCTTAATTAATCTACACTTACTGTCGTAAATTTAAATACTCCATTAGATGAACCGTTACCTGTACCTGCTTCACTAACAGCATGCGAATATACTTTTTCGTCACTAATATATTCTTTATAAGCTTTAGCAGATATTATATCCCAGGTGTATGTGTGATTAGGTAATAAATCAGTTTTTATTGTATATTCATAATCAGGAGTAAAATAATCAAACTTATTCCGACTAATGATACACTCTACAGATATAGCAAAACCTATCTCTGCTCCTTCAGGTAATAGTGAAGCACCTTCTAACTCCCAACTCAAAGTAGGAGTCAATGATACATCTGCAGCATTATCTTCTGGACCGTTTAAATACACATTTATAGGTGGAAGAGGTATTACTGAACCTTCTAGGGCTTGACCTGTACTCCATTGATTATATGGTTCCACCTTATAGTGGACTTCTCTTCCCGCTTCTAGTTCAGAACTGGTATCCATAAAGTATTCTCTTTCAGTTATAAAGGCTACTACTTCATATTCCTCTCCTTCAAATCTTCTATATACCCTATATCCATTTGCATGATCTACAGCATCCCAGTTTAATTCAACATACATAGTCCTATTCATCTCAGAACCGTCTCTGCTTATACTACATAGTCCTATGTTCTCACCTTTAGTAACTGATTTTATTCCTAAAAATTCTAAGCCTTCCGGTTCTACTGTTGGAGCTTCTGATTCATTCTGAATTACTACAGGTATACTATATATTACAAGGTTATCATTGGTATCATAAACTATAAAATTTAGCGTTGTTTCTTCATTAGGATATGGTGAAACATCTATTTCAATTTTATTTTCCCGAGATAAGTCTTTGTATGAAAAATATGCCTCTTGGCTGCTTTCCCCTATATACCAATAACTAAATATATCTTTGTTGTTGTCCAAAACATTTAGTTCAACATTTAGCGGTGCACTAAGTTCCCTACCGGCTATTAATTCAGCACCTTCATCTACATCGATTACAGAAAGAACTGGTGGTTCATTAGTATAACCTGAATAAAATAACTCGCGTAACGGCACTACTACATTTCTCTCTTGCTCTTCTTTTAAAGTAATTGACTGAATTCTTGCCGTAGAATAGTCCTCTTTACTTACTATAAGGTCTACTGTCTTACCTGTCGGTATCTCTATACTAAAGAAACCATTTTCATCACTTAGTGTAGAGTTTATGCCATCACTTACTAGGGCGCCTTCTAATCTTTCTCCACCTCGATTCTCAGTTACATATCCTGTTACGGTGGATGTATTGTCATATTCAGGTGGCAAAGAAACATTTACAGAAATACTAGCTTCAACACTGCCTTCATTTGCTGTTATTGTTCCAATACCTGCTGCTTCTACTGTAAAGATTACACTTTGTCCTTTATCAGAATCAAATGTTCCTATAAATTCGTTATCTATAACCCAACGTGGTTCTATAGACATTTTATTTCCATTACCATCTTTACCTATAGCAGTTAATTCTACTTCGTCTGAAACACTAAGATTATTTAAATCAAAAGCTTGATCTGCTTCAATTTCTATTTCTTTAAGAAGAATATTAGATGGATCTTCACTTGTGCTACAAGCTACGAAAAAAAGTGTTAATAAGATTAAAATACTTAGGCAAACAATTTTCTTTTTCATAGTCAAACTCCTTTTCTAGTAAATTTACAACACTCAAATTAAACATTCTAAATTTTTAAAAAACAAACTGCAAAATTTTAAATATATTTACTTAATATATTACTTTATTAAAGAGTGCGATATTTGATATGATTTTTATCTTACGCTCGTCCCAATAGACCACTCCTTTCTAACAAATTAAATGAATTTATAAATATCTAATATAAGTAATTTATATGAAATATATATTTGATTAATAAGTAAATTATATCAAATGGTATAAAATTCTTCAAACGCATTTTTTTATAATTTTCTGCATATTTCGATGTTTTCTTTTAGAGCTTTACCAAATTCGATAAAAAAAGTCCCAAAAATTTAAATATTACAAATTTTCTTTATAAAAAACATTTATATTAGAATGATATTTATTATAAAAAGAGTTTTTTTAAACTATAATGAACGCTGTCCGCGAATTTTCACCGTGTAAATTTACGAATGTGGATTATTTATATGATTTATTAGTGTTAAAAGCCAGTATGCTTTAAATTATTTTATACAGATAAAGCAAATAGGGGGTTCCCCCCCTATTACATTACTAAGATTTTCGGCTAAATAAGCCCTTTATAAACAGGGGTTTATAACCCCTACTTGTTTTTTTCACCCCCACACCAAACTAACATTTTTCATTTTAAAAATAGGCTTAATATTTAGCAATGATGCGTCTTAGGTGGCATTTTCATTATAATTTAAGATAACAACCTATAATCTTCTATAGTATCTTAAGAAACAACTTGACATTTTAATTTTTTCTTTTTTAGCACCATCCATAATGGAAATATAGGGGCATTTTTTACCCTTAAATCTTACATTTGGATGGTGATTTCTTTGTTTAAATCAGAACATACTCACAAACAGTTTCAAAGTCATTTAATTTCCTTGCTGAATATTTACTTTGCTAATGATCATTTCTTTAAAACAGTCTTTGCAAATGCCACTAAAATTTTCAAAGTCTTCTTCACCAACTTAACTCCTGTTAGAGAGATCCTTCTTCCTAGCTATAATCCAAGAGGAGAAAAACCATGGGATCCAGTTTGTCTTTTCCGATCCTATTGGCTTATGTGCCAATACGGTAAAAACGGCTCCATAACTGAATGGGTTAAAAAATTAGAAAGCGAACCCTTTTGGGCTATTCTTTCAGGATTTTACCCTAATGATGTTCCTGGAGTTGGTACTTTTTACGACTTCGAAGATAGAATCTGTGACTTTGATATGGGCCAGAGAGTTGAGCGCTGCAAGAAAATGCATAAAGTAAAAACTAAACCTAAAACAAAGTTAAAGAAAAACCAAAAAAAACCGCCTAAACACCAAGGTGTTGTTGAGAGGTTGGTTAATCGTATCCTCAAATACGAAGACCAAGCTCAACACCAGAGAGCTGATTTTAATCTTCAGTTAATCTTTAAAGAATGCTTTGTTTTACCTTCTGCCCGCAAAGGACTTCTAGGTGATACTGATAAGCTATCTGTTTCTGGAGACGGTATGGTCTTTAAAACTAATGCCTCACCCTTTGGCACAAAAGAATGCGACTGCAGAAAAAATGGTATTTTTACTTGTAGTTGTCCTCGCCGCTTTAGCGATCCCAACGCTAATTGGGGCTGGGACAGCTACCGTGAAAAATATGTTTATGGCTACAGCGACTACACCTTTACAACTGCTGATAGCCATTATGACCTGCCTATCTTTTCTACTCTGGCCCAAGCTGCTAGACATGATAGCGTTACTCATACATTTGCTTTATATTCAATGAGGTTTCTTTATCCTGAATTTAATTTCAGCAAAGACATCCTTGATAGTGCCCATGATAATTATGCTACATATGAACTCCTTGACCATTGGGATATAGAACCTTTTATTGACCTTAATGAAAATAATACAGGAAATTTTAAATATGATCCACCTATCGATGTTAATGAAGATGGTGTTCCTATCTGTATAGGTGGCTTCCCTATGGTCAATTGGGGCTACGACAAAGAACGATGCCGAATTAAATGGAGATGCCCTCATGTCTGTCTTAAAAGTTGTAATTGTCCTATCTTTAATTGCTCAAAATCTGATTATGGACGTACTATTCATACTAAACCCGATTGGGATAAAAGAATCTTTACTCCTACACCACGCGGCTCTCAAAAGTGGAAGGATACAATGAAAAAAAGAACTTCTTCTGAAAGAAGAAACAGCCGTGTTAGAGAGGACTACAACTTAGAAGGAGATAAAGTTCGTTCTAAATCTCGCTGGTTTATCAGAATTATTATGAGAGACGCAGCTGTTCATGCTGATGCCTGGATAAAAGAATCTGATATATCTCCTGAAGATTGGATAAATAACTGGTTTGAACACAAAGCAGTAGCATAATTACATCTAAGTTATTTTAAAAAAATAGCTTACAAGTCCCAAGGAGAAGTGCGCCCATTTTTAAGTCAATATCTTTTTAAAAATTATTAATTTTTGTATGGAGTTTTCAAAGAGCATTTTTTAGCTAGTTTTTATTACAGTTTTTCATTTTTTGGCTTCTTTTTTAGGGTTTAGCCGAAAAACCTCATTACCGTAGCTATGATTCTAACCATACGGTTCATCCAATTTTCATTTTTTAAACAGTTTCCAATATATCATTAACTTCACCCAAAAATTTAGATTGTAGATTATCTAAATTACTCTCTGCTTTTTCATCACTTTCTGCAGATACCATAAAATATATCTTTAATTTAGGTTCAGTACCAGAAGGTCTAATAGTTAAAATACTTTCATCTTCAAGTTTATACTGTAAAACATTAGATTCCGGTAAATCTATGTCATCCTCTATTTTACTTTGATAGTTATAAGTTTTACCTATTTGAAAATCTTTATATTCTATTATATTAATACCACAAAAACTATCTGGTTTTTCTTCGCGTAACTTAGATAGAGTCTTTTCGATTTTTTCTTGCCCTTCTTTTCCTTCTAATCTAATAGAAGATAAAGCTTCTTTGTGATACCCGTATTTTTCCATTAATTCTAAGAGCTTTTCATATAGTGTTAAGCCTTGTTTTTTATAATAAAGAGTCATTACAGCAACTATAGCTGCTGCTACTACTGCATCTTTATCCCGTGCATATGTTCCGGCTAAATAACCATAACTTTCTTCAAAACCAAAAATATAGCTTTTGTCACCCTTTTCTTCAAAGAGTTTAATTTTTTCACCAATAAATTTAAAACCTGTTAAGACATCCAATACCTCAACATCATAGTCAGCAGCCAGCTTTCTTATCATTTCAGTGCTTACAATGGTTTTTATCAAAACTGCATTATCAGGCAATTCATTATTTTCATCTAATTGTTCTAAAAGATAATTACTTATTAAAACACCTACTTGATTACCTGTTAATCCTTGATATTTACCATTAGTATCTTGTACTACTATTCCTAATCTATCTGCATCTGGATCGGTTCCCATTATAAGGTCAGGGCTATAATCATTAGCTAATTCCAAAGCCATATTGAAGGCTGAAAACTCTTCTGGATTTGGACTTTCTACTGTAGGAAAATCAGAATCAGGCTCAGCTTGTTCACTGACAATATGAACATTAGTAAAACCTAGTTCATCTAAAACTCTCCTTACAGGTTTATTACCTGTTCCATGTAATGGTGTATAAATAATAGAAATATCATCACCATTCTCTTTTGCTAATTCACGTTTAGGAATTACCTTTAATAACTCCTCAACATACCTATCATCTATTTCTTTACCAATTATTTTCAAAGTACCCTCTTCAATGGCTTGATCTTTAGAACTCATTTTAACCAAATCAAAATCATCTAATTCATTAATCTCAGCAATTATCTCTCTAGCTTGATCAGGTACTACCTGTCCACCATCTTCCCAATAAACTTTATAACCATTATATTCTGGGGGATTATGACTAGCAGTAATAACTATACCCCCTATGGCTCCCAATTCTCTAACAGCAAAAGATAATTCAGGTACTGGTCTCAACTCATCAAAAAGATAAGTTTTTATCCCATTACCAGACAATACTAGTGCAGCTTCCAAAGCAAATTCAGGTGATTTATAACGAGAATCATAAGCAATTACAACTCCCCTTTTACGTCCATCATCACTATAATTAACTATATAATTTGCAAGGCCTTGAGTAACCTTTCTTATTATGTATTTATTCATCCTGTTGGTTCCGGCTCCAATAATACCCCGTAAACCACCCGTCCCAAAATTCAAATCTTTATAAAATCTGTCCTCAATCTCTTTTTCATCATTTTCAATACTTTTTAATTCTTCTTTGGTCTCTTCATCAAAATAATCATTTAAGAGCCATTCCTTATACCTAGATATATAATTCAATGACTATCATCCTTTCCTAAATAAATCATTTTTATCAAATAACTATTGTTTATTATATCACAAATAATACCAAATATGAAGTAAGCGACTGTCTTATTATATTTATTTGCATTAAATAATATTCATTACCTATTATTTGAAAAAATTTATTTTTTTTTACTTTAAGCAGGAATTTGTACTTTCTCATCTAATATATATTATATTAGATAAAAATGCAAGAAAATAATACGTGTAGGAGAAATTTTAGTTTCTTTTAAAGATTCCATGCCACTTAATCAAATACAAAGTAATAATATAGGTTCTATAATGTCTGTTAACAATAAAGAAGGGATCTATAAAATAACGACAAATGATCATAGTGCTAAAGAATTATTAGAAATTTATCAAAATAAAGATAATGTTGAAACAGTTAGCTATAATTATATTGGACGCACAACTGGCGATTATTTTGGGATATCAAAACTATTTTTAAAAGAAAATCAAAATGTAAGAAATATTGATATTGTTATGGAATATTATTTTCAACTGCAAATGCAGAAAAAAATATATTTTTTGAACCACCACCTAATATTAAAGAAATGGGTAATTAAAGAAAGGGGAAATTAAAAATGACAAAAGAAAAAAGAAAAACAAAAAGTATTATCACTCTTATCTTTTTCAGCTTACTACTTACAGTAATCATCACTGGAGGAGTAAATGCTGAAAAAATGAATCAAATCATGGGAAGTTTTCAGGTTGATTTACCAAGTTCTGTGAATGTTAGACAAGATGAATATGTACCAATGGGTGAAGTTGCCGATACTATGGATGTTGATCTTGAGTGGAGATTAGAGCAAGGGAGAATTGAGGGTTACTTCTCTAACACTTACTTCAGGAGTGATGTTTTCATAATCGCTAATGGAAACCTATATCTACCAGTACACTTCTATGCTGATAATTTTGATCTTTTCATTGAAGTACGGGGAGATAACTTTTACATCTACAAACGTATCGAAAGACCAAGAACTAATTTAGAACTAGTGCTCAATACCAATAAGGGAAATTACCGCAGAAATGAAGAATTAGCTGTTTCAATTTTACTTATGAATAATTCAGACAGAGATGCTACTTTACGATATCCTTCTAGCAAGGAATATGATTTGGTTTTAACAAGATTCAATAGGGAAGTATGGCGCAAATCGTCCCAAAGAGGGCATCTAACAATTATAAGGGATGTCACTATACCAGCAAATGACTTCAAACTATATACTGCCTTAATCAACCCATCAGAAGATACTAATATCTACTTTGGTACATATGAATTACATGCAGAAATAAGTACAACATCAGGCAGTACAATAAAAAGTGATCCTATACAAATTAGAATACAGTAAAATTATAATAAAATCCCCGATTATGATATGAGTCAATTCATACAATATTGGGGATTTTATTCATCTTTACTCTTAAGCGAATTTTTTCTATAATCGCCACCTAAACCCAAGGTTAAACCTTCTGCCATATTTATTAGTACTAGTAGATTCTGCTTCAAATTCTTCCCTATCAAGATTAATTCTGCTTGTAATAGTCAGACTATCTGTAGCCCTCCAGCGCCAACTTAGAGAAACCCTATCATATACACTATTTTTATCACTTCTCTCAGTAAACTCCTTCCATCTTCTTTGTAAATATAAAGTATAATCATGAAATTCATTATATTTATAGTCAAGTTGATAGACTAATCTGTATTGATAATACGTATTATCATAATTGTTGTAATAATCTTTATATCTAAGATCTAAGTTAAATCTATTCCTTAAACTATCATTTAATCTAAATGTGTAATTACTCCAAAGGTCATATGTAATATTGTCAAAGTTAGTCTTCTCCTGATACTCCCTGGCATTATATTGCACCCTTATAAAGTAATAATCTGATCTACTTAACTGCTGTCTAAGTCTTAACCACAGCCTATTATAGTAAAAATAATCTGACAATTCTTCAATTTCAGTATAATTATCATAATCGTCTATTATTTCTTCTACATCAAAATCTGTCCTTTCCCCCCTTTCAAAATTACCACTTATTTCAATCCCATAAGCTACTAAAGGTATTGAAAAAATAATCATTATTAGCAATAGAACAATATTCACTTTTTTAAGCATCTAATTTCCCCCTCATATAGCGAATTCTTCTAAGCAAAATATTAATTATATGCCAAAAAATATCTTATTTAAACGTTATTTTACTTATATTTATATATTTGAACAAAAAAGAAAAAATTCCTGCAAAAAACCACCTAGTTTTTTAAACTAGGTGGAAGTAATATTATCTATCTTATGGGAATTTTTATTGCTCTACTAAACTGCGTTGTAAACTAAATACAATAATAAGTGCTAACTTTATATTTAATATTAAAAACTAAAGTCTATTCCAAAACTAAAATCTAGTAAATCTACTTCTAAATAATATGAGAAACAATCCAACTCTCTTGTCAAGCGAAAACCCATTTTTTCAAATTCATTTTCTTCAAACTGATACTGTCCCTGAGCTTTAAAAACCCAAGCCGATTGATTTTCTGGAATATCATACCTCAGAGTAATAGCTGGACTTATACTCTGTCCTGTTTCCCTTAAATCATGCTCTAAATAAGCCTTTCCATCATCCCAGGTATAATCATAAGCCAAACTATATCTAGCCATTATATTATTAGTAATTTGCTGCCTATACTTGCCTTTAAATCCTAGAAAATAATAGTTATAGTAATCATGAATATTAAAGTCTTTAAAATAAATATTACTATTGAGACCACTCATAATATCTATATCATAATCTTCAGCACTAAGAAAGTTATGATTTAAAGATATATCGAAATCAAATTTATTGGCAGTTTGCTTACTTTGGGAAACTCTACCTATACCCAATGAAGAATTTTCAATAGATTCCCAAGTCTTAGGAGCTAAATTAGTAATCTTTAAATAAGGTTTATAATCTATACTATATCCTTTTCTATAGACTAATTCTAAAGGAAAACGTCCTGCATAGTTCATAATATAAGCTTGTCTAGCTAATTCCTTATTAATATATCTATTATAATATTTTAAGCTTATATTTTTATAATCATAGGAAGAATTAATATCCAAATTCATATCATCTGAATAAAAATCATATATAAAAACTGGGCTTATTTCAAACCCCTGATTTTTATATTGAAAACCAAAACTTATTTCACTACTAATATCTTTAACGTCTTCTTCTGTTATGGTTTCATAAATATATTCATTTAATATTATTAAATTAGAATTAAGAATATAATTATTCTTAAGCTCTATACCCTTATCGCCATGTTGATTTATCTCAGCATTTACTTCTCCACTAAAGTTCTCAGTAATTTGATAAGGATAAGCTAAATTAATAATGAATCCGTCTGAAGAATTATATCCAACTCTAGGTATTGGAGTAATTCTATCGTATTCCCTCGTATAAGGATTAAATCTAGCTGTATAGTTCGGCAAATATAAAACCCTATAAGGTCCAACTCTTAACCACAGATTACGAGCTACTATTTTATCTTCAGGATATATTTTTATTTCTCCAACATCAAAAGAATAATGAGGGTTAGGTAAGGAACAAGGGGTAATGTTCGCATCTTCTATAGAATAATCATACTCTTCATCACTATAAAGCTTGATTTTCTTACCTCTAAATTTAATACTATCAATATCAGTACTAGCATCAGCTATAAAGCCAGACATAGTACTATAATTAAAATCTAAAAAAGTTCCCTCAATAAATTGATCATAAAAGTAAATAGTAATTTCATCACCATCTGCTACTATACGATTTTCCTTATAAAAGACAGTAATAGTATCTGCTTCAATAAGTAAATCATCATACTCAAATCTAGCATTACCATGAGAACGAAAATACCCTTCAGTAAAATCGTATGAAATATGAGTATCAGCAGTAAGCATCTCAACAGTATTTTCACTGGCTATTATAGAAAATGAGGCCATAAAGACTATCATCAAAATCATAAGTAAGCTTTTAAGCATCTTATCAATCCTTTGCAAAAATATAATCTTAAATCAATTATCTTATTTTATATATCTACTCACTAGCTTTGCATAAATATTTTTTTTGAAAGTCAAGCATAATATTCCATAAAA